>NZ_JBHZCY010000026.1:0-58940 GCF_042786665.1 Kitasatospora sp. NPDC059146
GCCCGGCCTGGGCATGTCGCCCAGGCCGGCGATCCGGTGCTCGACGAACCGGGCGCGCCACCGGCCGACCGCGTGCGGGGTCGATCCCAGCCGCTGCGCGACGTCCTTGTTCGATGCGCCGCTCGCGCACTCCAGGATGATCCGGCACCGCAAAGCCCAGGCCTGCGGTGTCGACCGGCGACGCACCCACCCCTCCAGGGCCGCCCGCTCGTCGTCCGACAACACCAAGTCGACCTTTGGTCGACCCGTCCGCGCCATAGGATAAGTCTATATTTATGAATGAAATTCCAGACTCAGGACACTAGAGCGTGTCTGGTTGATGGGCTGAGCTGTTGATCGGATGTGTCCGCTCGGTTGATGGTTAGTGATGCGGTGTGGGACCGGATCGAGCCGTTGATGCCGGCCGATCCGGTCCGTGGCCGTCGGTGGGCCGATCACCGCCGTGTCCTTGAGGCCATCGCGTGGAAGTACAGGACTGGCTCGCCTTGGAGGGACCTACCAGAGGAGCTCGGTCCGTTCCAGACCGCGCACAAGAGGCTGCTCCGTTGGGCGCTCGGCGGCACGTGGCAGCGGATCTTTCACACCGTACTGGCCGCTGCGGATGCTGAAGACGAGATCAGCTGGACCGTCTCGGTGGACTCCACCGTCTGCCGGGCCCACCAGCACGCGGCTGGTGCACGCAACGGAGATCACGGCCGTGGCGAGCCAGCCGACCACGCGCTCGGACGTTCACGCGGCGGGCTGAGCACGAAGGTCCATCTGGCCAGCGATGCCCAGGCCCGGCCGCTCGCCATGGTGGTGACGGCGGGGCAGGCCGGCGATGCCCCGGCGTTCACAGCCGTCATGGCCGCGATCCGGGTGCCGCGCCTCGGCGGGGGACGCCCTCGGACCCGGCCCGACACCGTGATCGCGGATCGCGCCTACTCGGCTCGCGCGATCCGCTCCCGCCTGCGTGAACGGCACATTCGGGCGGTTGTCCCGCAGCCGGTGGACCAGGTCCGCCACCGGCTGCGGCGCGGCTCGCAGGGAGGCCGCCCACCAGGTTTCGACCGCGAGGCCTACAGGGGACGGAACACGGTCGAGCGGTGCATCGCCCGCTTGAAGCAGTGGCGCGGCCTGGCGATGCGAAGTGACAAACTCGGCGTTGTCTACCGGGCCGCGTTCCACGTCGCCGCCGTGCTGATTGGCTCCGCAGGTGACCTGGAGCCAGCCTGGTGCTCCTCGCGGCCGGGGTTCGCCTTGTGACTTGTCCAGCGGGTGGGTCTGGGATGCCGTGGCTGAGAGCGGTTGCTGATGTCCGGTCATGCAGATGCGTTGAATCAGATATTCGAGTCATGCCGTTCATTGAGCTGAACGGGTGGCATGCCGATTGGGCGGATACGCCAGGGGAATTGTTTGTTCGCTGCCCGGGCCCGGGCAGCGAACCCCCTTCCGGACAGGACGTTCCCATGCGCCTTCGCAACGCCGGTGTCGCCGCCCTCGGCGCCCTCACCCTCCTCCTCGCCGTCCCCAGCCCGGCTAACGCCGCCGCCGGCGAATTCATCTACAAGACCGGCCTGCTGGGCGGCAAGGAAGCATCGCTGCCCGACCCTCAGAGCAGCATTTGCATCAACCTGGACGGGACCAGCGAACTTGAGCCGGGCTTCTCCCCGAGGAACTACACCGACGCCACCGCCACGGTCTTCGCGGACACCGACTGCAACGGCGACGTCTACTACGTGATGAACCCGGGCAAGAAGCTTGGCCCCCTCGTCAGGATCCGCTCGGTCATCTTCGCGTAGCCTGCCGCCACGCCGCCGAAAGCCACCGTGCGAAGGGCGGCCCCGGGGACCGACACGACCGGGGCCAGCCCCGGGCAGGACTATGACCGCCCGACGGGCTGCCCGCAGCGATCGGGCGCGACGCCCGCGACGGTACCTCGCCCGCAGAGATGATCAGATGTGCGAGCTTTGCGAGTTCTGCGAGCGCCGGATCGTGTCCGGACAGGTTGACCGAGCCGCGACAAAAGGGCGGGGTGGCCGGTTTCCCGGGCTGGCCCAGGGGGGCGTTCGGCCGACCGGCTCCGAGATGGATCAGTCCCGCTGGGCTTCGCGGGTGGCCGGACGGCCGGGTGGACCTGTTGCCGGTCGATCCGCGGGGGCATCTGCCCGAGACGACGTGGGGGGTACTCGGGGACCGGGCCTGTTCGCGTTGTCGCTGGTGTACTCGTTGTTGGAGCACCCTGACCGGGATCGGCCTCTGGAACTGGCGGAGCGCCTGGCCCGGTTCACGGCCGACCTGCCGGTCCGGGCGGCCATTCTCGGTTGAGTGCCTGCGAACGACCGCCTCTCAAGTGCAACCAGCCCGCGCTGATGGCAGGAGTTACCCGTAGCCTCGGCCGGAAGCCGAGGCCAGCAAGCACCCCGTGCCTTCGGAGTATCAAGGAGACACGCCCTAAAGCTTGTTGCAGAAGGTCGGGTCTGGGTAGGCCGGCGTGTGTTCTGACCTGTGGGTTCATGCGGTTCGGGCGAGGTTGTGCATGTGGGCGACGGCCTGCACGGCGTGGTGCAGGCCGTCGCCTTTCTGTCGGCAGTCCCGGAGGATCTTGTAGTTCTTCATGCGGGCGAAGGTGTGCTCGACGCGGGCGCGCACGCGCCGGTGTTCGGCGTTGTCCTCCTCCTGGGCCCGCAGGAGCGGGCGGCCGGCTCGTCGGCGGTGGGGGACGACCAGGCCGGTGTCCAGGTAGGCGCCGTCGGCGAGGACCGTGGCGCCGGCGCACGCGGCGGGCAGGTCGGACGCCCGCCAGACATGGGCGTCGGCCTTGTTGCCCGGCGCCGGACGCGCGGTCGCGACCACGAGCCGGGTGTCCGCGTCGATGACGACCTGCACGTTCGCCGAGAACCGGTAGTTGCGGCTGGACGCGCCCACGGTGCGGTCGCGGACCGGGACCAGGGTGCCGTCCACGATCCACAGCCGCTCCACGCCCGGCCGCGGGCGGTCGGCGGCCTCCAGCGCGAGCAGCGGGCCCAGGCGCCGGACGATGCGGCACACCGTCGCGGGGGAGATCCCGAACAGCGGCGCGAGCTGCCGCATGGTGAGGTTCGTCCGGTAGTACACGGCGACCAGCAGGACCCGGTCCGCCAGCGGCAGACACCACGGCCGCCCACCCCCGGGCCCGTTGCCGCCCCGCTCCCGCACCACCCGCACCAGACCCTCGAACTGCCGCACCCGCAAACCCGTCAACGTCTCCACCCACACCGGCTCAGCCCGCAGCACCCCACCCATACAGGAGAAATGCCCGGCCCAGGACCTTCTGGAACAAGCTTTAGGTCCGCAGGGTTTGTTTGAGTCGCACGGCTGCGGTCAGGCCGAGGGCGAGGGCTCCGGCCGCGGTGTAGGCGGCGGTCGAGGTGGCGGTGGTGAAGGATTCGCGTGCCCGTTGTCCGGCCTGGTGGGTGGTGGGTGTGGCGAGGAGGGAGGGGATCGAGGTTCCGGCGCTGTGCTGGACCGAGGTGGCGATGGACCGGGCCTGGGCGGGTGGCAGGCCGTCGTTGCGCAGGGTGTGGGTGAGGTCGGTGGTCAGGGTGGTGAACAGGACGGTTCCCAGGATGGCGATGCCCAGGGCGGAGCCGATCTGGCGGCTGGTGCTCTGGATGCCGGAGCCCTGGCCGGACCGGGCGACGGGCACGTCGGCGAGGACCACGCCGGTGATCTGGGCGGTGGCCCAGCCCACGCCGACGCCGTAGAGGAGGAGGAACGGTGCCACCTGCCAGCCGTTGCCGTCCGGGGAGAGGACCAGCCCGATGCCCGCGACGCCCGCCATCTCGCAGGTGATGCCCGCGAGGACGAGGTTGAGGGTGCCGATCCGGGGCGCGAGGAGGGCTCCGAGGCCGCTGGCGGCGAAGCTGCCGACCGCGAGCGGCAGCAGGGCGAGTCCGGTCTCGAAAGCCGAGTAGCCGAGCACGTTCTGGAACCACAGCGGCAGGGAGAACAGGATGCCGAACTCGCCCAGGCTGACCACGCCCGCCGCGATGTTGCCGTTGCGGAACGAGGGGATGGCGAACAGCCGCAGATCCAGCAGGGCGGTGCGGTTGCGGCGGTTGCGGTGCCGTTCGACGGCGACGAAGGCTGCGAGTGAGGCGAGGCCGAGGGCGAAGGCGACGGGAACGGGGGAGGGGCCGCTGTCCAGGCGCGTACCGAACGCGGAGAAGGGCTGCTCGAGGTGCCACCAGCCGTAGGTGCGGCCTTCGATGAGGCCGAAGACGATGCCGGTGAACCCGACGACGGACAGCACCGCTCCGGGGAGGTCGAGGCCGCGTTCGGCTCTGTCGTCGCGGCTGTCGGCGACCAGTAGCAGGACGCCTGCGGCCACCAGCGCGCCGAGCGGCAGGTTGATGCCGAATGCCCAGCGCCAGGACAGGTGGGTGGTGAGCCAGCCGCCCAGCAGCGGTCCCAGGGCGGCGGTGCCGCCGATGGTCGATCCCCAGACGGCGAACGCCTGGCCGCGTTCGCGGCCCCGGAAGGTGGCGTTGATCAGCGACAGCGAGGTGGGCAGGATCATCGCGCCGCCGAGCCCTTGGACGAGTCGGCTGCCGATCAGCACCGGCCCGCTGGGGGCGGTGGCCGCGGCGACGCTCGCCGCGACGAAGACGGCGGTGCCGGTCAGGAAGACCCGGCGTCGCCCGACCCGGTCGCCAGTACGCCCGGCCAGGAGTAGGAACGAGGCGAACACCAGGGTGTAGGTCTCCTGGACCCACTGGGCGTCGCTGGAGGTGATGTGCAGGTCATCGATGATGCTGGGGACGGCGACGTTGACGATCGTGGAGTCCACGATGATCAGCGACACGCCGAGGCTGATCGCGACCAGGCCCCACCAGCGCCGACGGCCAGCGGATGAAGCGGCGCCCGCCGGGGTGTCGGGGGCCTTGCCGGTGGTGGTCATGAACGCCTCCTGCGGTCGCGGCGGTGTGGGAGTCGGTCGGTTCTCCGGGGCGCGCCGGATGGGCGCGCCCCGGGCCGGGTTCAGGTGGAGTCGTGGTGGGCCCTCGGTCGGGGGGTTTCGGGGCGGCCGGGCCACCAGAAGTGGCGGCCGGTCAGCAGGACGAGTGCGGGGACGAGGACGGTGCGCACCAGCAGGGTGTCGAGGAGGACGCCGATGCCGACGATGACGCCGATCTGGGTGAGGGTGATCAGGGGCAGGACGCCGAGGACGGCGAACACGGCGGCGAGCAGGATGCCGGCGCTGGTGATGACGCCGCCGGTGGAGGCGAGGGCTCGCAGGACGGCGCGTCGGGTGTCGTGGCCGGCCACGGTGTCCTCGCGGGTGCGGGCGATGAGGAAGATGTTGTAGTCGACGCCGAGGGCGACCAGGAACAGGAAGGACAGCAGGGGGACGTTGGTGTCCAGGGCCGGGAAGTCGTAGACGGTGCGGAAGATCGTCCAGCTCGCGCCGAGGGCGGCGAAGTAGGAGGCGATCACGGTGGCGACCAGCAGCAGCGGGGCGATGAGCGCGCGCAGCAGGGCGATGAGCACGATCAGGACGATCGTGAGGACGAGGGGGACGACGATGCGGGTGTCGTGGGCGTTGGCTCGGGCGGTGTCGTAGGCCTGGGCCGTGGTGCCGCCGAGAAGGGCGTCGGCGCCGCTCACGGTGGCGATGTCGTGGCGTAGCCGCTCGATGGTGCGGTCGGAGGCGGCGGTGCCGGGGGCGTCGTCGAGGATGACGTCGGCGCGGGCCCATCGGTCGGTGCGGCTCGTCGGGGTGACGGAGGCGATGCCGGGCACCTGTCGTGCGGCGGCGGTGACCCGGTCGGCCGCGGTGGTGGTGGACAGGAGGGTGAGGGGGTCGGTGGCGCCGGCGGGCTGGACGGCGGCGAGGGTGCGCTGCCCGAGGACGGATTCGGGGGTCTTGCGGAAGGAATCGGCCTGGGCGAGCCCGGTGTCGATGCCGAGCGCGCCGGAGGCGAGGAGCAGCAGCACCGCCGTTCCGGCGAGCGCGACCCGGGCGGGGCGCTTGGCGACGCAGCGGCCGATGCGCGACCACAGGCCGCGGCGGTCGGCTGTCACCGGGGTGCCGACCTTGGGCACGAGGGGCCAGAAGAGTCGGCGTCCGGGCAGGACCAGGGCGGCGGGCAGGACGACCAGGCCGAAGAGCATCGCGGTGAGGATGCCGACGGCGCCGGCGAAGCCGAGGCCGCGGTTGCCGGTGAGTTCGGCGGCGAGGAGGGTCAGCAGGCTCAGGACGACGGTGGTCCCGCTGGCCAGGACGGCCGGGGCCGTGCCGCGCCAGGCGCGGGCCATGGCGGTGAACCGGTCCTCGGTGAGGTGGAGTTCGTCGCGGTAGCGGGAGACCAGCAGCAGGGCGTAGTCGGTGCCGGCACCGAAGACCAGGACGGACAGGATTCCGGCGGCGGACGCGTCGACCTGGACACCGGCGTGCGGGGCGAGGACACCGACGAGGATCGCGGCCGTGCGGTCCCCGGCGCCGACGACGAGCAGCGGGACCAGCCACAGGACGGGGCTGCGGTAGGTGACGATCAGCAGGACCGCGACGACCGAGGCGGTGGCGATCAGCAGGTTGGTGTCCGCGCCGGCGAAGACCTTTCCGATGTCCGTGCGGACCGCGGGCCCTCCGGTGACCTCGGCGCGCAGGGGTGCGGGCAGGTCCTGCGCGGCGACAGCTCGGATCCGGTCGACGGCGGCGGTGTTCTCCTGGTCGTCGGCTCCGGTGGGCAGGACGACGGCGACGGTCGCGACGGTGGCGTCGACGAACCTGGGGGCCGCGGCGGTGGGCGCCAGGCCCAGGGCACCGAGCGGCGTCGCGCGCCCACCGATGGCGGCCCGCTGGGTATCGGTGAGGGGGCTGTGGTCGGTGTTGCTGTAGACCACGATCGCCGGGGCGGCGGCACCGGACGGGAAGGTCTTGAGAATCTCGGCGACCTGGGCGGACTGGGACGAGGCGGGCAGGCCGGTCCCGGTTGCCTTCGTAGTGGTGGCGTCACCGGGCCCCAGCGCGAACGCCGCTGCCAGCCCGATCACGGTCAGGAGCAGGACCGTCCAGGCGGTGGCCCTCGGTCTCCCGAGGGGACCGCCGCCGGGGGACGAGTGGTCGGTGGACGGTGGCCCGGCGTGCCGGGTCGGGGAAGGGGACACGGAAACGCACCCTCGAAGTCGTTAAGTTACTTAGCGATTCTCACCGTGGCAGACTTCTCCTCATGGCGCAACACCAGTCATTCGGAGCCGGGCCGGATTCGGATTCCGGTCAGCGTGAAGCCGTGCGCCCGCATGGCGCACCGGTCGGCGACGACCTGTCCCGGGCGCTGCGCGACGTGCTCACGCTGACCCAGCTCGCCCGCGCGGTCCTGGCCGAGCGCCTGGGGATGCCGCTCACCAACGTCGAGGCCGTCGAGCACGTGATCATGGCCCGGGGTGCGGGTGAGCCGATCGGCCCGGTCGAGCTCTCGCGGCGCCTCGGTGTCACCAGTGCCGCCGGCACCCAGTCCGTCAACCGGCTGGTCTCCGAGGGCCACATGACCCGGGGCCCTCACCCGAGCGACGGCCGCCGCCAGGTCCTGGACGTCACCGACAGCGGCCTCACCCACGTGATGGGCGAACTCGCCCCACTGCTGGAACTGCTCTACGAGGCTTCCCGCGGCCTGGACGAGAGCGAGCGCGCGGCGGCGAAGCGCTACTTGGAGCAGGTCTCCGAGGCCTACCGCGCCTACCTGGCACAGAACGCCCGATAGACAGGTCAGGGGCCCGGTGTTGTCAGATCGCCCAGGCCTCCGGGGCCAATCGGTGATCCGCATGGTGCTTGCCGATTTGCCCGGGCCGACCGGTGCACCCTGGCCCTCCTCATCACCGCAGTCGGCCTTCGCCTCAGGTACGTTGGCGAGGGCAGGCAGGACGCCGTCGACGGAGTCCTGCTCCTGCGGTTCACCCTCGCCATCGGCCAGGCCCAGGACCGGCTCCACGCCGTCCACACCCTCACCCGGTAGAACGCCGGACGTTACCGCCGGCTCGCCGCTCGGCTGCGACTGGGTCCGCCCCCACCAGTGGGGGTGCCGCCGGCCGACGTGTCCGGCGGTATCGCAACCGCGGCATCAGCGCGGGCGGACACCCCTCGCCCGGCCGAGCAGCCGACACCCCTTCCGACGTAGTGCCTGCGTCGAGCCTGTCCGCCGTCAGCCGCCGAGCGGCCGTTGCGGCGGACAGCGGAGGACATCCCCGAAACGAACCCGACCTTCGCCACGGCATAGGCTTGCAAGTGCCTGCATGCACGTTCTAGGTCCGAGGTGGGCTGGTGGCGGCCCCCTCGTCCGGGTCGGCGCCCGAGCGCTGGCGGGCCACGGCGCGCGTGTTCCCGGGGAAACCGCGGGACGCGGGTCCTCGGCTGACGGGCAGCACGGCCGCTGGGCACCGCTGATGCCCGACGACGGGACTCGTCAGCCGTGGGGCGGGCCCACTACTGTGCCCAGGCGCCTGCCACGACAACGAAAGCGAGCTGAACTTTGGGTGCGGATCAGACCCGGAAGAAGATCCTCACCGCCTTCCTGGCGCTTGCGGGGGAGCAGGGCATGGCCGCGATCACCACAAAGGAGATCGCGACCGCGGCCGGTGTCAACGAGGTCACCCTGTTCCGGCACTTCGGCGACAAGGCCAACCTCGCCCTGGAAGCGGTCAAAGCGTTCAGCCCGGCAGCCCAGATCGACGCCTTCGAACCCAAGATCGACGCCAGCAGCCCCGAAACCACCATCGAGGGGCTACTGGCCTGTGTAGAGGCCCCCCGCGTCGAGGACGAACCGAAGGTCCACGCCGCCTTGAAGGCCGCCCGCGCGAACGCGGTCTGGCTGGAACGAGTGCTCCCGTCCCGCCGGTTCAGGGCCACCGGCTGAGCCAGTCCGCGCGCCGTCAGGAGAGCGATGCCACAGCACCGGCTGTCCAGCCGCCTCCAGTTCGATGAAGCCGCCTTCGGTGACGGCAGGGTAGGTAGGACGAGAACACAACGACAAACCTGGAGCTTCGCGGAACGAGCGAAGGCTACGTGGCGGCCATGGCGGCGCGAAGTGCCGTGTGGCCCTCGCGGGAGAAGTCGTCGTGGCCGTGGGCGGCAGCTGTGACGGCGATGGCGGCGGCGTCCCCGGTCCCGCACCACCGGATGAGGCGTTGTTCGTCCTCCGTGGGCTGTCGGCCGTACCCGTTGTAGAAGGCGACGGAGAGGTCGGACCGGGTACGCAGGGTGCGTTGGGTGATGCGGAGGAAGTCCCGGCCGGCGGCTTCGTAGCGGCTGGTCTCGAAGTCGATCACGGCGATCCGCACTCGGCCGCGTTCGTCGGTGTCGGCGAGGAGGTTGCGGGCGGTGAGGTCCAGGTGGGAGGGCTGGGACTTCTGCGGGGGCAGGGTCTCCAACCGGTCGATGGCGGCCAGGGCGAAGTCGAGTTCGGCGGTGGTGAGGGTGGCGAGGTCGAGACGGATGCCGGGCAGTGCGGTCATGAGCAGCACTCGGGCGTCCTCGTCGGCGTCGACCAGTTGGGGTGCCGCGGTGTCGAGGGCGGGAGTCCAGGTGTGCAGTGCGTGCAGCTCGCGGGTGAAGCAGTCCGGGTGGCTGTTCGCCTTGAGGACGAGGTGCTGGCCTGAGGGGCGGCGCAGGAGGCGGACGGTCGCGGTGGTGCCGGGCCAGCTGAGGTCGGCGACGACCTCGGCCGGCCCGGTGAGGCGCGCTGTCGCCTCGGAGACGGTGGTGGTCACAGGGCGCCGATGGTCTTCAACGCCTGGTCGGCGACCTGGCGGGGGGTGAGGTGGGTGGTGTCGATGACCTCGGTGTCGGCGGCGAGCCAGCCGTCGTACGCCTCGGTGTAGACCGGCTGCTTGCGGCGGCGGAAGGCGCGGACCTTCTCGCTGCGCGCCTGGTCGTCGGGGAACTCGACGCTGGCGTCGATGCGGGCGCTGACGGTGTCCGGGTCGGCGTGGAGCAGGAGGTGCTGGAGCGGGATGCCAGTGGCCCGGATGGCACCGTGGATCTCGGCGGCGTAGTCCTGGCGCAGCAGGGTCATCGGGATGATCACCGGGTGGCCGTCGTTCTCCCGGTGGCAGTGGACGGCGAACTCGGCGATGAGGGGGCGCCAGGCCGGGTTGTCCTGGAAGTCCTTGTACTTGCCGGGGAAGACCTGGCGCAGGAGGAAGCCGACCTCCTCGGCGTCGAAGAGGACGGCGCCGGGCAGTTCTTTCTGCAGGGTGGTGGCGAGGGTGGTCTTGCCGCCGCCGAAGGGGCCGTTGATCCAGATCACGGTCACTGGGGTCTCGCTTTCGTCGCTGGGTGGTGGTGTTCGGGCCAACTGCGGGAGCTGGCCGGGGGTTACGACGTGCGGGTACTGCTGTCAGGGTTGCACCCGGTGGGCAGGACGGGCACGCGCCGCTGGTGGAGGGAGAGGTGGAATCGGTCGGCGTGGACGAGCCAGAGCCGGTCGAGTTCGGGTACCAGGTCGGTGGGGACGTCGAGGTCGACGGTCAGCGGCCCTGGTGCGAGGTCGGTGGTGGTGTGGGCGTAGCTGCCGGAGCGGCTGCTGCGCGGGCGCAAGTGGACGGCGAGCAGGCCGTGTTCGGGGCCGTCGATGGTGAGGGTGAAGGTCTGGCCGGGGTGGACGGCGGTGGGGGCGTGGACGGTCGGCGGGGTCTGGTCGGCGGGGCGGTTGTGGGCGGGCCCGCAGCGCGGGCAGGTGACGGTGATGCGGTCGCAGGGGCCGAGCACGCTGGTGAGGTGTTCTGCGGTCAGCGGCATCGCGCAGTGTGGGCACGGCGAAGCCGGTGCTCGCCGACCGAGGTGTCCAACGCGAGCAGCACCCGCGCCCGCCTGATCATCGACGCGCTGCGGACCCCCGTCGTCGTCACCCGCACCAACGCCCGACGATCTTCGGCACTCAACGCAACCGGATACTTCTTCTGCGAGGACACGGCACCCCTGCCAGCCGAACGGAAGCGACATGGGAGCCAGCCCGACCCCAACTCCACCAAGAAGAACAATACTTAGTCGCGACGAGCTACTAGGAAGGAAGCGTGCTCGGCATGGCACACCAGTACCCGGCGTCGGCCGCGGCGATCGAGGCAGCCGCAGCTCACTTCAGGGCGCTTGAGGAGCTGTTCACGGCGATCGTGGATGACCAGGGTTTGGCCGTGATTCAGTGGAACGGGCTTAGGGGTTACTCGGACCTCAAGTGCGTCGATGGGCATATTTTCACGGTCATAGCCATGAACCTGCTGCTTGACGGAAGCCGCGGGTATCGCACACCCGGCCAACCGTTGTGCTCCGAATGCTGCTACGCAGATGAGATCGCCTCCCGCCGCAGCGCGCTTCTTGCGCTCGCAGAGAAGCAGCACGTGACGCTGAAACCGACCGGCGGGCAGGCCGACGAATCCCACGATGAGCTGTTCGATGCCGTATGCGAGGCCGGACATGCCTCCACCGTGCACGGACGTCATCAAAGCGTTCTTCGCGGGAGCCTCCTGTGCCGTACGTGCTGGGAGGAGGAGGATTACCGGAAGCTCTTGTCTCGTGCGGCGGATCTCTGCGCGGAGACTGAGGCTCGGATCATCCGGAGCAACTTCGGAGAGAAGGCTGACACGGTTCACGTCCAATGCCGCCGGAACCACACTGTGGTGATCTTCAGCAATTACCCCTCGTACGGCAAGACCGAGTTCCGTCCATCCTTCTGCGGGGCGTGTAACAAACTGGACCTGCTTGCCGAGTTCTCGGACAAGGCGAAGGGCTTCGGTATGACCGTGCTTGCCACCGAGTGGAAGTCGGCCAACGCCGCATACCCCGCCATGTGCTTCATGGGGCATGAGTTCGCGCTCCGGCCAACAGGGAAGCGCTGGTCTTGCCCCGAGTGCCCCCCGGGAACGTACGGCCACGCGAATCCGGCTCACGATGTCTACTACGTCGTGAGCGGTCGGGACCTGGTGACGGATGCGTACACCGTTAAGCCTGGTATCAGCTCGGGCACCGGATACAGGCGGCTGGAGCAGCACAAGGAGGATGGCCTGACTGCGCAGCACCTTCGGATGATCGGGCTCCCTGCCGGAGCCGCGAGGGAGCTGGAGCAGCACGTCTTGGCCGGGTTGGACGGGGAGGGGTGGATTTCCATCCGGGGGGTCGAGTACTTCCCGGTGGACGCCCGCGAGATGGTCATGGACCTGGCCGGTGGGTGGTTCGCCGACCAGCCGGGGCTCGGTGCGCGCGACGTGATTGTAGACGTGGACGAGATCCTCGACGCCGGCCCCGAAGCTGCCGACGTCCTCGATCTCGACGCGGGCGCTGCTGTGGTGTCTGACATCGAAGAGGTCGGCCCCAACGCTCTGGACGCAGTCACGCCCGAGCAGAGCGTACCGGTCGATGATGGCGCCGCAGCCTTGGCGAAGCGTGCCGCCTACCTGGCCAAGCTGGAGAAGTTGAACGCGCGGTTCTCGGCGCGGGGCACCGCCTGACTCCACATCACCCAGGCCCGGCTGCGAGGAGCAGCCGGGCCTTCGGCTGTCCGGTGCCGTACCGGGGCTGGACCCCGGGTCCATGGTTCGGCCCCCGCGCACTAGCGAACCCGGGTGCATAATGTGACCAGCCGCTGGCGGTGAGGCCGGGTCTCAAACGGAACCAGCCACGTCGGCGGAACGATCGCTGGCGGTAGGCCGGATCCCAACCTGACGGGAGCAGCCGAGCCGCGCGACAGGTCGCCTGGCGTAGGCCGGACCCCGTGAACACCACCGGGAGTCCGCCGTGTCCAACACCCCAACTGACCTCGCCCGAGCTGCCCGAGCAGCGCATCTAGGCGTAATACCGGTGATTTAGGTTGCTTTCCGGCGGGTCGGGCTGGTCTTGGTCGGCCCGACCAGCGTCACGGTGGGAACGTCCGGGCGAGGCGGGTTGTAGTGGTGTCCGCGTTTCAGGGCCCAGTTGGACATCTTGCGTTTGATGACGCGGGGATTGGCGCGCAACCGCCGTGGCGGCAAGAGCCGTTCAGCGATCTCGCGGAGGCTGTGTGTGACGGCGCGGGCGAGCCGGGAGGGGGGAAAGAGCAGTCTGGGTGGTGACCTGGTGGCGGACGACCCGAAGGGTGCGGACGAAGGAGATTCGGTCGGGATCGTGCCCGGCCCGCTCAAATTCTGTGGTCCCGAAACGTGTGACAGACGGGTCCGCCAGTACGTTCGGTGAATGGTGCACGTGGAGAATGCTGCGGGATCTGGGGTGTCCGCCTTCCTGTACAGCGGCACCGTTCAGGCGGTGCCGCTGTTGTGTGCGGAGTTCTCGTATCCCGTGCGCCCCTGGAAGGCCACGAAGGTCTGGCTGTCTACGCCGCAGGTCAGCTATGGTGCCAGAGTGTTCCGCCCGTCTGGCTGGGCGACAATTCGTCGGTGATGAAGAAGGTCATCGAGCGGTTGTACGCCTGCTCGTCGATCCTCAACTCCGAAGGGCAGTACGCCTACTACGGCCGGGTCGGCGGCTGTCTGATCACCGGCAACGAGGACGGTGCCAAGCACTGCGCGATGAACGTGCTCTACAGCCTCCAGCACCTCGGCTACACCGTCCCCCCGCAGGCCGATGCCGGCTGGGTCGGGGAGGCCGGCCCGGGCCCGTCCTACCTGGACCCGGGCTCCGGCGGCCCGCAGAACGACTTCACCAACCGCAACACCACCTTCATGACCTGGAGCCAGCTCCACCTGGCGAGGATGCTCAAGGACGCCGGCGGCATCCCGGCCCACGGCAACCAGCGTTCCGCGTGGGACGCCGGCTGCCGTTTCGACTTCGAGAACCCCGAGCACCGCTGACCTGTCTGAACCGAGGCACAGCGGCCGGGTCGTCTCCTGCTGATGCCGTTCGTGGCCGATCAAGCCCAGCCCACGAATCACGCACCAGCCCGTCAGAAGAACACTCCGCACCGCAGCAGCACGTTCGCGTACGGCCGGGCCTCCCCGGTGCGCACCACCAGGCGCGCCCCCGTGCTGAGCTCCTTGAGCGTTTCGTGCGGCACGTAGGCCAGTTCGGCGAAGGTGCCGGTCAGCAGTTCGTCCGCGGCGGGGTTCGCTTCCCGTACCTCCTGCGCCGTGAGCGCCCCCTCGACCACCAACTCGTCGAGGAGTCCGGCCAGTACGTCCTCGAACGACGGGATCCCCGCCCGGAACGCGAGGTCGACCACTCGGGGTCCGTCCGGAACCGGCATCCCCGCGTCGCACAGGAGTACCTGGTCACCGTGTCCCAACTCGGCGATGGCTCCTGCGAGATGGCGATTCAGAATCCCGCCCTTCTTCACAGCGCCTCGACCTCCTCGGTGGTGGGGAACGACTCCTGGGCCCCCCGCCGGGTCACGGCGACGGCGCCCACCCGAGCGGCGTACGCGGCGGCCTCCACGAGCGAGGCGCCCGCGCCCAACTTCCAGGCCAGTGCGGCCGTGAAGGAATCACCGGCACCGGTCGTGTCGACGGCGTCGACCTTCACCGGCGCGACCCGCACGGCCTCCTCCTCGGCGGACGCCACCAACGCGCCCTCCGAACCGAGTGTCACCACGACCGATGCGGGTCCGCTCGCGAGCAACTCCCGTGCCCATGCGGCGGGATCGTCGCCGACGGTCCCGCCGCCCAGGATCACCCGGGCCTCGTGCTCGTTGACGATCAGCGGGTCGCAGGCCGCCAGGACCTCGGCCGGCAGCGGCTGCGGTGGCGAAGGGTTCAACACGAACCTCGTGCCGGACGGCAGTTGGCGTACGACCTCCACGACCGACTCCAACGGGATCTCCAACTGTGCCGAGACCACCCGCGAGGCGTGGAGCAGGGGCCCGGCGGCCCGGACGTCCTCCGGCGTGAGCCGCCCGTTCGCGCCGGGCGACACCACGATGCTGTTGTCCCCCGAAGGGTCGACGGTGATCAGCGCGACGCCGGTCGGGGCCCCGCCCACCAGGACGCCCTCCGTATCGACCCCTGCGTTCTGCTGCGACTCCAGCAGCAGCCGCCCGTTGGCATCGTCCCCGACCCGCGCGAGCAGCGCCGTGCGCGCCCCGAGCCGCGCGGCGGCGACCGCCTGGTTGGCCCCCTTGCCGCCGGGATGGACGGCGAGGTCCGACCCGAGCACCGTCTCCCCGGCTGCGGGCCTGCGCTCGACACCGATCACGAGATCGACGTTGGCCGAACCGACGACCAAGACGTCGTAGTCGTAGTCGTAGTCGTACATGAAGCTCCCCAATCAAGTAATCCGGAACGGGGCAGCCGGAGCCCCGCATCCGCGGGCACCCCGGCCACCCCTTTCCCCGTCTCAGCCGCTGAACCCGGCCACGTTCTCCTTCGTGACCACCTTCACCGGCACCTTGATGGTCTGCTCGACCTTCTCACCCCTGATCGCCTTGACCGCGTTGTCCACGGCGATCTTCCCGAGCTGCGACGGCTGCTGGGCCACGGAGGCGTACAGCGTCCCCTGCTCGACCGCCTTGAGCCCGTCGGGAGTTCCGTCGAAGCCGACGACCTGCACGGATCCGCCGGCCTTGGACCCGAGCGCCTTCGCCGCGCCGAGCGCCATCTCGTCGTTCGCGGCGATGACGCCCTGGACGTCCGGGTGCGCCTGGAGCAGGTTCGACATGACGTCGAGACCCTTCGTCCGGTCGAAGTCGGCCGGCTGCTGCGCGACGACCTCGATCCCCGGGTACGCCTCCAGTCCCTTGGCGAAGCCCTCGGCCCGCTCGCGCGCGGCGGAGGTGCCGGCCAGCCCCTGGAGGACCACGATCTTCCCGCTGCCACCGAGCTTCTCGGCGAGGGCCTTCGCGGCCTGCGCACCGCCGGCGACGTTGTCGGAGGCGACCAAGGCGTTCACCTCGGCCTTGTTGACGCCCCGGTCGACGGCGATGACCGGGATCTTCGCCGCGCCGGCGGCCTGCACGGAGTTGCTCGCCGCGTCGGAGTCCACCGGATTGACGACGATCGCCCCGAGCTTCGAACTGGTGAAGTTCTGCAGCTGGTTGGCCTGCTGCGAGGCGTCGTTCTGCGCGTCGGTGACCGTCAGGTCCACGCCCAGGCTCGCAGCCTCGGCCTGCGCACCCGCCCGGATCTGCACGAAGAACGGGTTGTTGAGCGTGGAGAGCGAGAGACCGATCTTCTGGGTGCCGGACTTCGGATCGCCGTGCAGCAACGACGTCGCACCCACGATCGCCACGGCGACGACGGCCGCGAGCCCGTACGTGGCGGCCTGCTTGCCCCGTCCGCCGCCGGGTGCCCCGATCGCCGTGGGCGCGGCCCCGGCCTTGCGCCGCACGGTGTCGAGCAGCACCGCCAGGGCGATGACGACACCGATGACGACCTGCTGCCAGAACGCGGAGACGTTCAGCAGGTTCAGCCCGTTGCGCAGCACCGCGAGGATGAGCGCGCCGATCAGCGTCCCCGACGCCTTGCCGGTACCCCCGGAGAGGGAGGCGCCGCCGATGACGACGGAGGCGATGGCGTCCAGCTCGTACCCGGTGGCGGCCTGCGGCTGCGCGGAGGAGAGCCGGGAGGCCAGGACGACACCGGCGACCGCGGCGAACACACCGGACAGCGCGTAGATCGCGAGCTTCTGCCTGGACACCCGCAGACCCGAGAGCCGGGCCGCCTCCTCGTTGCCGCCGATGGCGTACATGGAGCGGCCGATGTACGTACGGCCGAGGACGAACGCCGCGATGAGTCCCATGGCCACCATGACGAGCACCGGCACCGGCAGCCACCCGCCGAGCGTGTCGCCCAGGTGGGAGACCGAGCCCGGGAACGCGATCGGCGAGCCGTCCGAGATCACCAGTGCCAGACCACGCCCCACCGACAGCATCGCGAGCGTCGCGATGAACGGCGGCAGCTTGCCGTACGAGATCAGGAAACCGTTCACCAGGCCGGCGGCCACACCCGTCGCCAGTGCCAGCAGCACCGCGAGGACCACCGGCACTCCGTGCGCCGTGGCGCTCCACCCCAGCACCGTCGCCGACAGCGCGGCCACCGAACCGACCGACAGGTCGATGCCCGCCGAGACGATCACGAAGGTGACACCGAAGGCGAGGACGGCGGTCACGGCCGCCTGGACACCGACGTTGAGCAGGTTGTCGGTGGTGAGGAAGTCGCCCGACAGCGCCGACATGGCGATGACGAGGACGATCAGCGCGGTCAGTGCGCCGTTGTCGAGCAGCAGACGGCGCAACGCCGCGGCGCCACCGGCGCCCGTACCGCTCTTGAGCGTTTCAGCGGCCACGGGGGGCCTCCAGTTCGGTAGGGGGATTGCTCACGGCCAGCGACATGACCGCGTCCTGCGTGGCCTCGTCGGCGGACAGCTCGCCCGCGATCCGGCCCTGGGCCATCACCAGCACCCGGTCGCTCATCCCGAGCACCTCGGGCAGATCGCTGGAGATCATGAGGACGGCGGCCCCGGCCGCCGTCAGTTCGTTGATGAGCTGGTAGATCTCGACCTTGGCGCCGACGTCGATGCCGCGGGTGGGCTCGTCGAGGATCAGCACCTTGGTGTCGGCCAGGAGCCACTTGCCGATGACGACCTTCTGCTGGTTGCCGCCGGACAGCGTGCGCACCTGCTGACCGAGCCCGGCCATCCGTACGCCGAGCTGCCCGGCGATCCGCGCGGCGGCGAGGTGCTGGGCCTTGAGGTCGACGATCCCGGCTCGGGCGGCGGACCTGAGGGTGACGAGTCCGAGGTTCTCCTCCACCGACTGGTCGAGCACCAGCCCCTGACCCTTGCGGTCCTCCGGTACCAGCCCGAGTCCCGCGGTCATCGCGGCGCCGATGTCGTGCCGCTTCAAGGAGGCCCCGGCGACGCGGACCGAACCGCGGTCGTACGGATCGGCTCCGAAGACCGCCCGGACCACCTCGGTACGACCCGCCCCGACCAGCCCCGCGACGCCGACGACCTCGCCGGCCCGCACCTCGAAGCTGACGTCGTGGAAGACACCGTCCCGGGACAGCCCCTCCACGGACAGCAGAGCGGTGCCCGGGACGGCGCGCTCGCGCGGGTACTGCTGCTCGATGGACCGGCCCACCATCAGCCGGACGAGTTCCTCCTCCGGTGTGGAGGCAGGCACCTGCCCGACCGACCTGCCGTCCCGGATGACCGTGACGCGGTCCCCGAGGGCGGCGATCTCCTCCAGGTGGTGGGTGATGAAGACGATCCCGACGCCGTCCTCGCGCAGCTTGCGCACGATCGCGAACAGCTTCTCGACCTCCTCGGAGGTCAGCACGGCGGTCGGCTCGTCCATGATCAGAACCCGCGCGTCCAGGCTCAGCGCCTTCGCGATCTCGACCATCTGCAGGCGCGCGATGCCGAGTTCGCGCACCCGCGCGCGGGGCGACACGCTGACGCCGACGCGCTCCAGGAGCTCCGAGGCGTCCGCCTCCATCCTCCTCCGGTCGATCATCCCGAACCGGCGCGGCTGGCGCCCGAGGAAGATGTTCTCGGCGACCGTCAGGTCGGGGACGAGGTTGAACTCCTGGTAGATGGTGGCGATCCCGAGTCGCTCGGAGTCCTGCGCACCATGGATGCGGACCTCCTCACCACCGACCAGGACGCGGCCCTCGTCGGGTGTGTGGGCACCGGACAGCGTCTTGATCAGGGTGCTCTTTCCCGCGCCGTTCTCACCGAGCAGCACATGCACCTCGCCCCGCCGCAGGTCGAAGTCGACGCGGTCCAGCGCGACCACCCCGGGGAAGGTCTTCCGAATGCCCTCGATGCGCAGCAACTCGTCCGGGTCGCTCACGACTGGCTCCTGTTCGTCACGGGGGTTTCGGTCATGGGGGTCTCGGTGACGGGGGTCTCGCCGCACGAGCGGCGAACGACGAGCCGGGCAGGGAGCGTCACGGATCGCGGCGTCCGCCCCTCGATGCGGTCCACGAGCGCGCGCACGGCGGCCCGGCCCAGCTCGCCCGTGGGTTGGGCGATCGCGGTGATCGGCGGGTCCGTGTGCACGAACCAGCGGATGTCGTCGAACGCGGCGAGCGCGATGTCGTCCGGCACGCGCAGACCACGGGCGCGTACGGCGTCCAGGGCCCCCAGCGCCATCAGGTTGTCCGCCGCGAACACGACCTGCGGGGGCTCGGCGAGGTCGAGGAACCGCTCGGTCGCCCGCCGGCCGCTGGCGGCCTGGAAGTCACCCTGGCCGATGTACTGGTCCGGCAGGTCGAGGCCGCACTCCGCCAGCGCCTCGCGGAACGCCTCCACACGCTCCTGCCCGGTCGTGGTGGCCGCCGGCCCGGCGATGATCGCCAGCCGCCGGTGCCCCAGCCGGTGCAGGTGCACGACGAGGTCCCGTACGGCACCCCGCCCGTCCGCCCGCACCACCGGCACGTCGACGCCGGGGATCCACCGGTCCACGAACACCATCGGTGTCCCGGCCCGGGCGGCGTCCAGCATGAGCGGCGACCCGCCGTCGGTGGGCGAGACCAGCAGTCCGTCGATACGGCGGTCCAGCAGCGTCCGTACGTGGTGGTCCTGCAGGTCCGGCCGCTCGTCGGCGTTCCCGATGATCACGCTGTACCCCAGTGCCCGCGCCTCCTCCTCCACGGACCGCGCGAGCTCGGTGAAGTACGGGTTCAGTACGTCGCTGATCACGAGGCCGAGGGTGCGGGTCTGGTCGGTGCGCAGCGACCGTGCCACGGCGTTGGGCCGGTACCCGAGCGACGCGACGGCGGCCAGCACCCGCGCCCGCGCGTCCTCGCTGACCGAAGGGTGCTCATTCAGGACACGCGAGACAGTGGCGACGGACACGCCTGCCTCGGCGGCGACGTCCTTGATGCTCGGCACAGCCGCTCCACCTCCTCGTGGAATCGATTACATCGATGTGTTCCCACGATTGGAATCGATTACATGCCCGCAGGGCAAGCCTTGAGCGGATGGCTGAAACCTGATCGTGATGAACGCCGCGACGGGCCCCCTGCTTCGACACCGCCACCGCTGGGCGGGGCTGGGCCCGGGAGTACGGTCCCGGGACGGGGCAGGAGCGGGAGTGCGGTCCCCGTTCCGGTGGGTGACGCCCGGTGACGGGTGCGCTCCGTAGTGTCGGGGGCGTGACCTGGTGGTTCGTCCGCCGTCACCGTCGACTCCCGTTTCCCGTGCCGTTCCCGCGGTGCCGCTGTCCAAGGAGCCTGTCCATGGCCGATCGTCACTTCCTCCACCGCTTCGACTCCTCCGCTCCCACCGGCGACGGCGGGCCGGGGTACGGGCCGGCTCGGTGGGGCCGGCAGGAGGCGGCGATGGCCGGGATCGGCCGTGCGGGCCTGTCCCGGCGGCGGGTGCTGACGGCGGGTGCGCTGGCCGGGGCGACGCTCCTGGGCACCGGCCTGTCGGGGGGCAGGGCCTCGGCCGCGTCCGCGCCGGCGATCTTCTACTCGCCGCACCAGGACGACGAGGTGCTGGGCCTGGCCGGGTCGATCCTGGAGCACAAGGCGGCCGGACGGCCCGTGTACCTGGTGCTGGTGACACTGGGTGAGAACGACGGGCTGGCGAGGCTCATGAACGAGAAGGACCAGAACGGCGACCAGCTGGACTGCGAGCTGCGCGCGATGGACCACTGCATTGCCCGCGGCCCGCACGGGCTGAACTGGCCGACCGGCGCCGCCAGTGACAGCGTGATCGTGCCGGCCCGGACCGCGGAGTTCATGGCCTCGGCCGCCGTCCTCGGCGTCGACAAGGTGATCAACCTGAAGATCTCCGACTCCGCGTGGAACGGGGACGACGCCTTCAAGAAGTTCACCAAGACGGTCAAGTCGAAGATCGCGTCCATCGCGGATCAGTACCCGGGCGCCTCGCACAAGTTCACCGCGGGCTGGCTGGAGGTCAGCGCGACCCACAAGGCGATCTCCGACGCGGCCGTGCAGCTGGCGAGGGAGGGCAAGCTCACCGATGTGCGCTTCAACTTCGTCTACGCCTACGACCACAAGCCGTCCTTGCGCGGCAACGGCGCCGCCTACGTGCTGAACATCCCCGACGCCCACATGAGGACGAAGCGCGACGCCATGGCCTGCTACAACGCCTGGAAGCCGTCCAAGAACTTCTACGCGCTCGGCTACCACAGCGCCTGGCGGAAGCTGGAGCCCGCAGCGGCCGACCCGCGCGAGTACGTCTTCGCCCTCCCCAACGGCGACTACCGGTACGGGGACATCGGCCGCAAGGAGGGCGGCTACGACGGCGAGCCGCGGTGGGAATGGTCCTGACGGACCGCCGGCCGGGCCGTCGAGCGCCGCGGCACGCCTTGACTTCGAGAATCCCGAGCACCGCTGGATCCCGCCGCAGCGCTGCCGGAGACCGTCCGTACGGTCTCCGGCAGCGCTGCGGTCGTGGACCGGTACGGCGGGTCCGCTCCGGCTACGTGGGCGAGGGTTTGAGCGCTTGGTGTCCTTGGCGCCGGGTGCCGTCGCCTACGAGGAGGCCCTGCTGCACACGGCCCACCCGGAGGAGATCCAGCGGCCGCACGCCCCGGTCGGCCGCGCCTGACCGTTCCGACCGGTGGCGCCGACCGCGTGCCGGGGCCGGTGACCGGGTTCAGCCGCCGGGGGCGGTGCGGGGCGGGGCGGGGAGGACGCGGAAGGAGAGGCCCGCCGCGGTGAGGCGGTCGATCAGGGGGCGGCCCATGGCGACCGCCGTGGTGAGTTGGCCGGCCAGCGGGGGCAGGTCGTCGTAGGCGAGGCAGAGGGCGGACTCGGCGAGCATCTTGGCCGTCTCCTGGTAGCCGGGGTCGCCGCCGGTGACCTCGGTGAGGAGGGTGCGGCCGTCCTGGGCCCGGGCGGCGAAGCGGACGGCGAACCAGGAGCGGGCCCGCTGTTCCGGGCCCGGGCCGTCGCCGGGTTTGCGCAGCCGCTCCAGGGCGTGGCGCAGCGCGGGGAGTTGGGCGGCGAGGGCGAGCGCCGCGACGGCGCCGAGGCCGGCGAGGGCGACCGGCAGCCGGCGTACCGCCGCGTAGTGGGCGTAGCCGAAGTCCGGTCCGTACGCGTCCAGTGCGGCGGCCGAGCGGGACACCACCTGGGGGTCGATCGTGGGCAGCGGCACGGCCCAGGCGCGGGCGGCCCGGGAGCGGTGCGGCAGGCCGGCGGGGGTGCGGACCAGCCGCCCCTTCGGTCGGGGCTCGACCGCGCGGCGGGCGCGGGCGGCCCGGGCCATGGCCCGCGGCCGGGAGAGGGCCGTGAGCGCGGAGGCGAAGGTGCCGCCGGAGACGGTGCCGCCGACGCGGACGAAGCCCTCGACGGAGAGCCGGGCCACCGGGCCGCCGCGGCGCACCAGTTCGTCGACGGTGAAGAGCACGCCGAGGTCGTGCGGCACCGAGTCGAAGCCGCAGGCGTGCACCAGCCGGGCGCCGCTGGCCACCGCCCGCTCGTGGTGGCGGAGGTACATCCGGTCGACGAACTCCGGCTCGCCGGTGAGGTCCACGTAGTCGGTGCCGGTGTCCGCGCAGGCCGCCACCAGCGGCTCGCCGTGCCGCAGGTAGGGGCCGACGGTGGACACCACCACCCGGGCCGAGCCGGCCACCTCGCGCAGCGCCCGGTGGTCGGCGGCGTCGGCCACCAGCAGCGGGAGGTCCGCGCAGCGCGGGTCGATCCGGGTCAACCGCGCCCGGACGGCGGCGAGCCTGCGCTCGTCCCGCCCGGCGAGGGCCCAGCGGCAGCCCTCGGGCGCGGCCCGGGCCAGGTACTCGGCGGTGAGCCCGCCGGTGAACCCGGTGGCGCCGAACAGGACGAGGTCGTACGGGCGGGGCTCGGCCATCAGCGTTCCCTACTCACGGGTAATCGACTGCGCCACGTTAGGAGCCCGGCATGGCACTGTCAACGGTCCCGCTCCGAGCACCGGGCCGGAGTCAGAGCACGTCCGCGAGGAACTGCCGCAGGCGCGGGCTGCGCGGGGCGTCGAAGACCGCCCCCGGCGGGCCGGACTCGACCACCACCCCGCCGTCCATGAAGGCGACGGTGTCGGAGACCGAGCGGGCGAAGCCCATCTCGTGGGTGACCACCACCATGGTCATGCCCGCGCGGCCGAGGTCGGCCATCAGGGACAGGACGCCCTTGACGAGTTCCGGGTCCAGGGCCGAGGTCGCCTCGTCGAAGAGCATCACCTGGGGCTCCATGGCCAGCGCGCGGGCGATCGCCACCCGCTGCTGCTGTCCGCCGGACAGCCGGGCGGGCCGGACGTCGGCCTTGTGCCGCAGGCCGACCAGGTCGAGTTGGCGCAGGGCGGTCCCGGTCGCCTCCTCGCGGGAGAGGCCCCGGAGCTTGCGGAGCGGGAGGGTGAGGTTGCGCAGCACGCTCAGGTGCGGGAAGAGGTTGAACTGCTGGAAGACCATGCCGACCTGGCGGCGCAGCAGGTCGGGGTCGCGGTGCAGGACGCTCTCGCCGTCCAGCAGGACGTCGCCGCGGTCGGGCTCCAGCAGGCGGTTGATCGTGCGCAGCAGGGTGGACTTGCCGGAACCGGAGGGACCGATCACGGAGAGGGTGTGTCCCGAGGGGACGTCGAGGTCCACGCCGCGCAGGATCGGGGTGCCGCCCAGGGACAGGTGGAGGTCCCGGGTGGCCAGGCTGACCGGGGAGAACGGCGTGCGGGTGGCGGTGCCGGTGGCCGTCGTGGTGGTGCCAGTGGCCTCGGTGTCGGCGGACTCGGTGGGGCGGTGGTCAGACACGTGCCGCTCCTTCGGGCGCGGGGGCGGGCTCGGGCGAGGGCCGGGCCTCGGAGGGGGAGGGGGCGGCCGGTGCGCCGCGCCCGTGGCGGAGCCGCCGGTCGATCACGTTGACCAGATGCGTCAGCGGCACGGTGAGCAGGAGGTAGAACAGGCCGGCGAGCACCAGCGCGGACTCGTTGCCGGTGGTGGCGGCGGAGTCCTGGCCGATCCGGAAGAGGTCGCGCTGATCGGCCGTCAGGCCGAGGAAGTAGATCAGGCTGGAGTCCTTGATCAGCGAGATGAGCTGGTTCACCCAGGCCGGCAGCACCCGCCGGACGCCGAGCGGGAGGATGATCAGCCGCATCGCCGCCGCGTACGAGAAGCCCAGCGCGCGCGCCGCCTCGAACTGGCCCGCCTCCACGCTCTGGATCCCGGAGCGGAAGATCTCCCCGAAGTAGGCGGCGGCGATCAGGGACAGCGCGAGGACCCCGAGCGGGTACGGGTCCGGCCCCCAGATCTCCATCCCCTGCGGGGCCAGCCCCACGCCGATCAGCAGGATGGTGACCGCGGCCGGAAGACCGCGGAACACGTCGGTGTAGACCCGGGCGGGCCAGCGCAGCCAGCGCGTCCGGGCGATGCCGGCCACTGCCAGCAGCAGCCCCAGGACGGTGCCGATGACGGCCGAAGTCACCGCGAGGATCAGCGTGTTGGGCACGCCGGTGGTGAGCAGGTCGGAGATCGCGGAGCGCATCGATCCCCAGTTGAAGAACGTCTCCGCCAGCGTGCCCAGCTGGTCCACGTCGGCCTCCTAGTCGTCCGGTTCGGGGGTGAGGGGGTGAGGGGGTGAGGGGCGAGGTCAGGGAGTCGGGGACGCGCCGGCCGGTGCACCCGTGGTCGGGGCCGCCTTGACGGGCGGGTAGGCGACCGAGCCGTTGCCGGGCTTGAAGCCGTCCGGCACCGGGCGTCCCGGGTAGTACTGCTCCTGGAGGCGGGTCCAGGTGCCGTCCGTGATCACCTCGTCGAGGGCCTTGTTCAGCGCGGCGAGCAGTTCGGGGCGGTTCTGGGCGACGGCGAAGGCGGTCGGCGCGGAGCTGAGCTGCTTCTGGGCGAGGACCACCTTGCCGCCGCTGTCCTGGGCGCTCTTCTCGCCGATCTCCGCGGGCGAGATCCAGGCCTCGGCCGTCCCGGCCTTGAGCTGGTTCAGCGCGCCGTTGTAGTCGGGCACGCGCACCGGGTTGAGGTTGTTCTTGGTCGCGTAGTCGTCCTGGACGGTCCCCTGGACGACCACGACGCGCTTGCCCGCCAGCTGGTCGAAGGTGGTGATCGGCGAACCGGCGGGGACGTCCAGGCCGAAGTAGCCGAAGTCGTAGCCGTTGGTGAACGCCACCGTCTTCTTGCGGGCCTCGGTGACGGTGATGGACGAACTGCCCACGTCGAACTTGTGGTTGGCGACCTGGGACAGCAGCGACGAGAAGTCCGTCGCCGCGAACTCCACCTTGAGGCCGGCCTTGGCGGCGACGGCGGTGAACAGGTCGTTGTCGAAACCGGTGAACTTGCCGTCCTTGAGGTACACGTTCGGCGGCGCGTCCGAGAGGGTGCCGACGCGTATCGTCCCGGGAACGGACAACTGGTACGGATTGTCGGCGGACTTCGCGCCCGAGGAGCTGCCGCCGCAGGCGGTGAGCGAGGCCAGGGAGGCGAGAACGGCGAGAGTGGTGACGAGAACCCGGCGCGGGCCCATGGAGGCTCCAGAGGTGTGGTGGTGAGGGGAGGCGCCGCCGGCCGGCCCGGCCTGGTTCGGCCCGAGGTCGGTCCGGTCCGATCCGGTCCGGGACGTACGGGGACCGGGGGCCGGGACCGGGACCGGGGAGGACCGGGGCAGGGCGGACGGCAGCGCACGACCGCACGGATCGAGGCGGTCGCGAAAAGGGCGAGCGGAAGGAAGGAAGTGAAGTGAAGAAAGGGAACGGAGGGACGCGGGCGCCCGGCGTCAGAGCCGGAAGAGGGCGTGCGTCAGCAGCTGGGGCGACAGCTCATCGCCGTCACACGGCGCAGGTCGATGTGCCTGCGCGAAACGAGGTATCCAGCCATGCGGGCACTATGCGTGGTGATCGTCGGCGGAGTCAAATCCTCCGCCGACGCCACGGCCTCACAGTTCGCGGATGACGCGCCTGGTCAGCGCGTACCCGAACGCGCCCGTCAGGCACAGTCCGGTCGTCGCGAACACCCCGCGGGCCCCGAAGGCGTCCACGGCCGCGCCGGCCGCGATCACCGAGAGCGGGAAGACCCCCAGCGCGCAGAAGGTGATCGCCGCCATGACCCGGGCCAGCAGCGCGGGCGGGGTGCCGCGCTGCACGCCGGTGACGACCAGGACGTTGGTCACGGTGCTGGCGCCGCCGGCCAGGAAGAGCAGCAGCACGGCGCCGACCAGGCCGGTGAACGGCACCAGGCCGATCGCCGCACCCATCACCAGGCCGGAGAGCATCGCCGTACGGCCGCGCGAGCGCAGTTCGGTGAGGCCGGCCGCGAAGAGGCCGCCGACCAGCGCGCCGCCGGTGAAGGCGGCCAGCAGCAGGCCGAGCCCGACGGCGCCGGCGCCGAAGCCGTGGGTGGCCAGGGTCGGCAGGGCGACCCGGGTGGCGCCGCCCACCGTCAGATTGGCGATCACCGTCACCGTCAGCACCGCGCGCAGCAGCGGCGACTCCCGCAGCAGGGTACGGAAGTTCCTTGGTACGGAGGCGCGTTCGGAGATCGGGCCGGGCGGGGCGACCGGGCTGCCGCGACCGATCAGCAGCAGCGTCGCCGCCGACACGGCGAAGGTCGCCGCGTCCAGGCCCAGCGCGGCGGCCGGGTCCAGCCAGGCGACCAGCGGGCCGGCCAGCGCCGGACCGAGCAGACCGGCGCCGAAGGTGACCGTGCTGTTCAGCGCGTTGCCCGCGTGCAGGTCCGCGGCGGGCAGCAGGGTCGGGGTGATCGCCCAGGCGGCCGGCAGGAACACCCCGGCGCCGAGGCCGACCAGCAGCGCCAGCCCGCCGATCAGCCGGAAGTCCGCCGCCCCGGCGGCCGCGGCCGCGCACAGGCCGGCGGTGGCGAGCAGCCGGCCCAGGTCGGCGGCCAGCATCACCCGCCGGGCGCCGAAGCGGTCGGCGAGCATCCCGCCGAGCGGGGTGGCGGCCAGCCGGCCCGCGCCGTAGGCGGCGACCACCAGGCTCAGTTGGCGGGCGCCGCCGCCGAGGGAGTAGACCAGCAGCGGCAGGGCGACCACCTGGAACGCGTTGCCGAACTCCGAGGTGGCCTGCCCGATCACCAGCAGCCGGAAGCCGCGGGCGCGCAGCGGCGCCAGGCCGAACCGGGGGCGGAACCGCAACGGCCCTGCGGCGCGGGCGGGTTCGGTGCCGCCTGGGCTCGTACGGCCGCCCGGTTTCAGCTGGCTGCCCGCCTCCGCGCCGCCGGGCCCGTCGCTGCCGCTCGTACCGGTGCCGGTGCCGCTAGCCATCGAGCGACACCGGCAGCGACTCCAGGCCGCGCAGCATGATGGTGTTGCGCCAGGGCAGGGTCTCCTCCGCGGCGGCCAGCTCGATCCGGGTGAAGCGCGACAGCAGCCCGGTGAGCGCGACCTCGCTCTCCAGTCGGCCGAGGAAGGAGCCGAGGCAGCGGTGCAGGCCCTGTCCGAAGGCCAGGTGGCCGGGGTCGCCCCGGTCCAGGACCAGCCGGTCGGGGTCGGTGAAGCGGGCCGGGTCCCGGTTGGCCGCGCCGAGGGAGAGCAGCACCAGTTCGTCCGCCGGGATCTCGACGTCGTCGACCGTCACATCGGCGTTGGTGAACCTCAACGTGGCCATGCTGACCGGGGATTCGAAGCGGAGGAACTCGTCGACGGCGACCGGCATCGACGCCGGGTCGGCACGCAGCAGGGCGAGCTGGTCGGGGTGGTGGAGCAGCGCCAGGGTGGCGGTGCCGAGCAGGTTGACGGTGGTCTCGTGGCCGCCGATCAGCAGCAGGAAGACCATCGAGAACACCTCCCGCTCGGTCAGTTCGCCGGCGTCCCGGGCCTGCACCAGGTCGGTGAGGATGTCGGACTTCGGCGACGCCCGCCGGGCCGCCATCAACTCCCGCAGGTAGTCGTTCAGTTCCTCGGTCGCCTGGGCGAAGGACAGGTCGCCGCCCTGGGTGAGGATCGCCGTCGACCAGGTGCGGAAGGCCTGCATGTCCTCCGGGGGGAAGCCGAGCAGCTCGCAGATGACCATGATGGGCAGCGGGAAGGCGAAGTCCGTGATCAGGTCGGCGGTCCCGCGCCCGCGCAGCCCGTCCAGCAGGCCGTCGGCGGTGCGCTCGACCAGCGGCCGCATCTCGTCGACCCGTCGGCGGGTGAAGACGCCCTGGATCAGGCGGCGCAGCCGGGTGTGGTCCGGCGGATCGCTGTTGAGCATGTGGACGACCTCGGAACCGAGCGTCAGCCCGGCGCCGCGTCCGCTCGCGATGGCCTGGCTGCGGCGGACGTCCTGCCCGAAGCGCGGATCCGTCAACGCGGCCCGGACGTCCTGGTAGCGGGTCACCAGGTAGACCGGCAGGCCCTCGCCGAACTCCACGACGGAGACCGCGCCGGCCTCACGGATCCGGGCGAGCGTGGGGTAGGGGTCGCGGATGAAGGCGGCCATCCGGGCTGCGGCGTCGTCGTCGACCGCGGTGGTCATGGGTCTCTCTCCTCGGGCTCGGAACTCGTGCGGGTCGGTCGGTCGGTCGGCCGGGCAGCTGGGCGGCCGTGCCGCGGGGAAGGCCGTCAGACCGTCAGCGACGGGAACGGCCACCGGCGCACCCGCATCGGCAGGAACCAGGCGCGGCCGGCCTGTTCGGCGATCAGACCGGCCTCGGCGAAGTCCCGGCGGACGGCGTCCGGCAGCCGGTCGACCTCGACGCCCTCGGACAGCGCCTCCAGCTGTGCCAGGTGGCCCGGCTCGTCGATGGTGAACAGCTCCAGCGTCCCGAACCGGCGGTCCCGCACCTCGACGAAGCCGGGGCCGCGCCGGAGCACGCACTTGCTCGGGAAGTAGGTGGCGCGCCAGTCGGCGAGCACCTCCGGTGCACCGCCACCGGTCAACTGCTCGGGCGGGTACAGGTGGTGGAACCGGCGCTGCGCCGCGCAGCCGTCCGGGCAGACCGCCTGCCAGAGCACGGCCAGCCCCTGTCCGGTCGCCTCGCGCAGCAGCATCAGCGCCCGGGCGGAGGCCGCCGGCGCGTCCGCGCACAACCGCACCGGCTCGGTCAGCCGCAGGCAGCGGACCCCGGCCCGGTGCAGTCCGGTGACCTCGGCCTGCGCCGGGCCGGTCAGGGTGCGGCGGCCGAGTGCGAAGCCCGGCAACTCCCGTACGGCGGGGTCGTAGTCGAGCCAGAGCTCGACCTCCGGCGCGGCCTCGCGCCAGGCGGCGGCACCGTCGTGCCGCCCGGTCCGTTCAGCCGATCGCGACGGCATCGGGCACCTCCTCGCTGCGGGTACCGGGACGGGCAGGGGTGTCGGGGCCGGCGGCGCCTTCGGCACCGTGCCGGTGCCGCATCCGCATCAGCACCTGGTTGTCGGACTCGACGGCGACCTGGAGGTAGCCGTCGCCGTCGTGGAACAGCAGGCCCAGCGCGGTGAAGCGCTCCAGCACCGGCTCGACCGCCGCCGCGCCGCCGGGGACCTTGGCGGCCAGCGCGGCGGCCGACCGGGGCCGGTCGAGCAGCCGGAAGACGGCGAGCTCCACGGGATCGGTCAGCTCGACCGCCCGCCAGTCGTACCCGGGGCGGGTGTTGACGAGCACGACCCGCGCGCCCGCGTCCCGGTAGCTGAGCCGGCTGTCGGGGAACCGCGCGAGCCAGGTGTCCACCGCCGCGCCCAGCCGCTCCGCGAGGCCGCCGCCGATCCCGCGCGGCGGCGCGCTGAACACGTAGGCCAGCTCGTTGAGTTCGCTCTCCGGGAGGCGGTAGGTCGCGCGGTACTGGAGGGCCGGCCGGGTGATCGCGAAGCCCAGCTCGGGGCGGTCGAAGTACGGGCTGAACCGCTCGATGGCGATCCGGCCCGCCCCGGTCGGCGGGTCGAGGTGGTGCAGCACCGGCAGTTGGCGGATCACCGACTCGTAGTCCTCCGGCTGTTCGCCCGGGAAGCCGTAGAGGTAGTTCCAGGTCACCGAGACCCCGGCGCTCTGCGCGTCCCGCAGCGCGCGGACGTTCTGGCAGCCGGTCACCCCCTTGTCCATGATCCGCAGGACCCGGGTGCTCAGGTTCTCGATGCCGGGCTGCACCTGGGCCGCGCCCGAGTCGCCGAGCAGTTGGAACTGGTGGCGGCGCAGGTTGGCCTTGATCTCGAAGTGCAGCCGCAGGTCGACCGGGAGCTCGGCCAGCGACTTGAGGACGGTGTCGAAGTAGCCCATGTCCAGGATGTTGTCGACCACGTAGACGTCGAGCAGCTGGTGGCGCTCGGCGAGGGTGAGCACCTCGGCGAGGAAGTCGGCCGGCGGCTTGGAGCGGAACGCCATCGAGGACCCGTTGAGCCCGCAGAAGGTGCAGTGGTGCTTCTCGCCCCACCAGCAGCCGCGGGAACCTTCGAGGACCAGCTTGGGGTCGACCCAGCCGGCCGCGACGGAGGTGTCGAGCCGCTCGAAGAAGCCGTCGTAGCGCGGCGTCAGGATCGCGGCGGGCGGCAGCGGCCGCTCGGCCATCGGGTTGGCCGTCGACCTCCCGGCGGCGTCGCGCCAGCACAGGCCGGGGACGGTGGCGGGGTCGTCGCCCGCCAGCAGCGCAGGGAAGGCGGCCTCGCCCTCGCCGCGCACCACGTAGTCCAGGAAGGGGAAGTTGCGGTGCAGCGCGGCGCCCTGCGGACCGTCGCAGTTCGCGCCGCCGAAGACCGTGCGCACCTGCGGGCAGCGCTGCTTGAGCAGTTTCGCGGCGGCGAGGCTGGCCGTGTTCTGCTGGAAGGTGGTGGTGAAGCCGACCAGGTCCGGTGGGTCGGCGGCGAGTTCGTCGACCAGCCTGGTGATGAACGCGGGGGCGAGGGCCCGGACGGACCGGGTCAGGGCGATCTCCTGCGGGCTCGCACCGGCGGCGGCCAGGTACGCGAAGTAGTCGGCGGAGCCGTCGTGGGCGCCGCCGGGATCCTCGTCGTCGTCGCCGTACAGCGCGCCGGCGAAGGCCCAGTCGCCCGCGCCCTGGAAGTACGACTTCTCGGAGAAGTACTGGTAGTCGTCCACGCCGAGGCCGGCGGCCCCGGCGGCCCAGTCCACGAAGTCCAGGTTGGCGTACCGCACTTCGGTCTCGTGCCCGGCCTTGGCGGCGGCCGTGTGCAGGATCCCGAGGGCCAGCGAGGGCACGTCGATCGCACCCCAGGGCATGTGCAGCAGGACGATACGCATGGTGGCCACTTCTGTCGGTCGAGGGCGGTCGCGGGTGGTCGAGGGCGGCCACGGGGACGGTCGGCGGGGTGTCGCTCCGGGGCACCCGCGGGCGCCCCGGAACGACGGTGGGTCACTTGACCTTGGTCTCCGGCTTCGGCTTCGGCTGCCCCTTGAGGGCAGGCGCGACCGCTGCGGCCTTGGTGATGTCGAGCGAGAAGTTCTGGACCACCACGGCGCCCCGGTCACGCTCCGGGGTGCCGATCGGGTCGTTCTGGATGCTGCGTCGCTTCATGGCTGTTCACCTCCTTCCATCGGATCGGTGGGTGCCCCGGGGCGGCCGCCCCGGGGTGTCCGGGGGAGCGGTGCCGGCCAGGCGAGTCCGGCGAAGCGGACCATGGCCTCCAGCACCGATCGGTGGTCGGCGGTCCGGCGGCTGTAGTGGCCGCCGTCCACCCAGAGCAGTTCGTGCGGCACCGCCAGCCGGCGCAGGTCCGCGGCGTACCCGGCGACCTGTTCGGGCGGGCAGCGCTCGTCGGTCCGCGAGGCGACCAGCAGGACGGGCGAGCGGACCCGGTGCACGTACGACCGCGGATCGGCCGCGCGGTAGCGCTCGGGGACCTCGTCCGGGGTCCCGCCGAAGAGCTGGCGGTCGACCTCGCGCAGGGCGGGGGTGGTGGTGCGGTAGGTGGCGGGGTAGTCCGCGATCGGCTGGGCGGCCATGCCGAGCGTCCACAGCTCGGGCTGCGCGCCCAGCGCGAGGAGGGTCAGGTAGCCGCCCCACGAGAATCCGCAGAGGCCGGTGCGGTCCGCGAGCGCCGTGCCGTCGGCGACCAGTTCGGCGCGGACGGCGGCCAGGTCCTCGATCTGGGCCAGGCCGACCCGGTGGCCGTAGTCGTGCTGCCAGCCGGGGCCGTAGCCGGTGGAGCCGCGGTAGTTGGTGCGCACCACCGCGTAGCCGTGGCCCACCAGGGCGTTCACCCGGGGGTCGTAGGAGTCCCGGTCGTGGGTGGCGGGGCCGCCGTGGACCAGGAAGAGGGTCGGCCACGGGCCGGGGCCGGCCGGGGTGGTGACGAAGCTGTGGATCCGCCCGTACGGCCGGGGCGTCCACCGTCTGCTGCGGCGGGTGTCGTCGGCGGGCTCCGGGGCGTGGTCCGGGGCGGGGTGGTGCGGTTCCTCGGCGCTCGGGCGCAGGATCAGGGGGCGGGGCGGGGTCGACTCCCGGCTCCAGACGCAGTGCAGGGTGCCGTCCGGGGCGCAGGACAGGTCGTGGATGGTGCCGCCGGGTGTGCCGATCTCCCGGGCGGGCGCGGGCGGGGCCGGTTCCACCGGCGGGCCGAGGTCGGCGAGGAGCAGTCGGCTCCGCCCGGCCCGCTCGTGCTGGATCAGCACGCCGTGCGGCCCCCCGTACCAGCCGGCCGAGATCTGCGAGTCGAAGGACAGCTCGGGGTGTCTTCGCAGGCCCGAGGCCGCCCGCCAGGTCGCGACGGAGTACCGCTCGTCCTCCTCGATCACCAGGAGGAGCTCCGGTTCGTGGACGGCGAGGGGGTTGAACTCGATCGGCCAGAGCCGCAGTCGGGAGCTCCCGGCGAGCCGCGTGGCACCCTCCGGTGCGCTGTCCGGTGCACCGGGCGGCGTGCTGTCCGTCGGCCACAGGAGTACCGCGTCGTCACCGTCGGGGCGTCCGGCGAGGGCGAGCAGCCGGCCGTCCGGCGACAGGTCGGCCAGGCCCAGGTACCCCGGCGCCGAACCGATCGGCCGGGCCTCGCCCGCGGGCGGGCCGACGTAGCAGTGCGAGGCGTCGCCGGTCCCCACGGCCACCGCCGCGAGGGCGCCGGTCCGGTCGAAGGCCACGCCGTAGGCCCGGCCGGGCGGCACGCCGTGCAGTGCCGGGCCGCGCGCACCGCCCGTGAACGGCTCGCGCCACCACCGGCCCTCCCCGGCGCCGTCGGTGTCGAACCACCAGATGGCCTCGCCGTCCGGTTCGATCTCGCTCAGGTGGACGCCTTCGGGCCGGTCGGTGACCACCCGGCGCCGGTCCGTCCGACGGTCCCAGGCGACCGCCTGCCAGCGCTCCTCGACGAGCCGCGTCTCGACCGCGCGGTCGGCCGCCAGGGCGGCGAAGCCGGGGGACTGGAACGCCTGCGTCACGGACCCGGCCCTTTCGGTTCGACGGTGGGAGCGGTGGGAGCGGTGGGACGGAGCGCGCTGAACGTGCCGGAGCCGGCACGCCGGTGTGAAGGCAAGGTGAACCAGTGTGAAGAAACGGTCACTTGCGGAGGATCGCGGCCACTCTAGGAGGGTGTCGCGGTCACGACCAGACCTTTCGCACAGATGGCCGAAATGCAGCTGAGATGAATCCGTCGGCCGTCCGCATGCCGGTCCGCGTCGACCCCGGCGGTGGGGGCGGGCCCGGGTGGATGCGAAGGTGGGCGGCGTGAACGAGACGATCATGGCAGCCGCCCGCGAACGGGCCGCCGGACACCGGCGCCGCTTCGACCTCCGCTTCGAGGCCTACTTCGACGCCCTGCCGCAGCGCCTCGACACCCCGCCGCTCAGCCGCTTCACCCCGCGCTGCCTGGAGCTGCTGCGCGAGCTCTCGCTGCGCGGCGGCAAGCGCCTGCGGGTCGCCCTGCTGTACGAGGCCGCGCGACTCGTGACCACCGACCCGGTGCCCGGCCTGGCCGAGGCCGCGCTGAGCATCGAACTGCTCCAGACGCACGGACTCGTCCACGACGACATCATCGACGACGCGGCCGTGCGCCGCGGCGGACCCTCCACCTACTACGCCTACCGCCGGGAGTTCCCGGACTCCGAGCGGACCGCGCTTGGCCTGGCCGTCCTGGCCGGGGACCTCGCCGCCTTCCTCGCGATGCGGGTCCTGCTGGAGGCGGACGTACCCGCCGAGCTGCGCCAGGCGCTGCTGGAGGTCCAGTTGAACGCGGGTGCCGAGACGGTCGCCGGCCAGATCGTGGACCTCGAACGCGACTTCCGGCCGCTCCCGGACGAGGAGTTCCTGCACACCGTCTGCGAGTACAAGTCCACCCGGTACTCCGTGCTCGCCCCGCTGCGGCTGGGGCTGCTGGCCGCCGGCGAGGACGTGGCCCGCCACGACGTGCGGCTGCGCCGGTACGCGACCCTGGTCGGCATCGGCGGCCAGCTGCGCGACGACTACCTCGACCTGTTCGGGGAGGAGGACGCCACCGGCAAGTCGACCGGCGCGGACCTCCGTGCGGGGCGCCGCAGTTACGCGGTGACCGCCCTGCTCGCCGCGGCGGACGAGGGGCAGCGGGCCGTGGTGGAGTCCGCGCTCGGCGACCCGCAGTGCCCGGCCGCCACGGTCGAGCGGGTCCGCGAACTGGCCCGGCTCCTGGGCGTGGACGGGAAGCTCCGCGCCGACATGCGCCGCTGCGCGGAGGCGGCCCGTAGGGAAGCCCAGGGTTGGCGGCCGTACTGGCGGGAGGAGGCGGTGGCCTTCTTCGAGGGCCTGCCGCTGTCGAACGTGATCGCGGGAACGTGATCGCGGGAACGTGATCGCGGGAACGTGATCCCGCAGGCGTGATCAGAACACCCCCGGAACCCCCGGGAGCCCGGGCCCACCGGCCTCGCCCGCCGTCCAGTCCCAGTCCGCGACGGCGTCGCGCAGCAGCCGGGCGGCGGTGGGCAGGCGTCCGCCGCGGGGCCAGTGCAGGGTGAGGGCGCGGCGGCAGTCGGGGCTGTCGACGTCGACCCACGCCAGCGGGAGGCGGGTGGCGGTGCGCCGGGCGAGGGCGGGCACCAGGCCGATGCCCAGGCCCGCGCTGATCAGTTCGGCGATGGCGCCGGCCTCGTCGCCCTCGCAGACGATCCGGGGCACCAGGCCCTGTCCGGCGAACAGGCGGTCCAGCAGTCGGCGCTGCCAGTGCCCGGGGCGGGCGGCGATGAAGGGCTGGTCGGCGAGTTCCTCGACGCCCACCGCGGCGCGTCCGGCCAGGGGGTGGCCGAGCGGCACGGCCAGTCCCACCTCCTCGTCGAGGAGCCGGACCGACTCCAGGCCCTCGACGGCGATCGGCTGGGAGGCGACGGCCAGGTCGACGTCCTGGGCCCGCAGCTGCCGGGCCATCTCGACGGCGGTCAGCTGGTGCAGTTCGATCTCCACGCCGGGGTGCGCGCGTTTGAACGCCGCCAGCGGGCCGCTGAAGGCCAGGAAGGTCTCCGAGGCGAGCCGGACCGTGCCCAGCCCCTCCCCGGTCGCCTCGGCCACGGCCCGCCGGCCCGCCTCCAGTTCGCCGAGGGCGCGCTCGACGTAGCCGCGGAACAGGTGGCCGGCCTCGTTCAGCCGCAGCCGCCCGCTCCGTTCGAACAGCGGTGTGCCCAGTTCGGCCTCCAGCCGGGCGACCGAGCGGCTCAACGACGGCTGGGCGACGCGCAGTTCCCGTGCCGCCCGGCTCAGGTGCTCCAGCCGCGCCACCGCCAGGAACTGGGTGAGCGTGTGCAGGTCCACCGGTGGATCCCCCCTGAGCCGGACGCGCGTTGATCGCTCGTCTACCGGGGGATCCTACGGTCGGCGCGTTCGACCCGTTCCGTACCGCTCAGAAGGATTCCCATGATCGACCCGGCCGCGCCGTCGCGCGGTGACACCCCCTGGATCGGCGACGATCCGCGCTTCGCCCTCCTGCGCGCCAGATACCGCAGGTTCGTCTTCCCGGTGACGGCGGCGTTCCTGCTCTGGTTCCTGGCGTACGTGCTCTGCTCGGCCTACGCCCGCGGCTTCATGGCGGCCGAGGTCGTCGGGAACATCAACGTGGCGCTGGTCTTCGGGCTGCTCCAGTTCGCTTCCACCTTCGGCATCGCCCTGGCCTACGGCCGGTTCGCCGCCCGGCGCCTGGACCCGCTGGCCGAGGAGCTGCGCCGGACGGCGGCCGCCCGGGCCGGCGACGAGCACGAGCCGACGGGGAGCCTGGCATGACACAGCACCTTCCCCTCGCCGCTGCCGCCCCCACCGCCGCCACCACCACGGCGCAGGAGGCCTCGCACCAGGGCCTGACCGTCGGCCTGTTCGTCGCCCTGGTGGCGGTGACCCTGGTGATCACCCTCTGGGCGCGGCGGAGCACCCGGGGCACCGGCGGCTTCTACACCGGCGGCGGCCAGTTCTCCGCGCTGCAGAACGGCATCGCGATCTCGGGCGACTACCTGTCCGCGGCGTCCTTCCTCGGCATCGCGGGGATCATCGCGCTCTCCGGGTACGACGGCTTCCTCTACTCCATCGGCTTCCTGGTGGCCTGGCTGGTCGCGCTGCTGATGGTGGCCGAACTGCTGCGCAACACCGGCCGGTTCACCATGGCGGACGTGCTGGCGGCGCGGCTGCGCAGCGGGCCGATGCGGACCGCGGCCGGGGTGTCGACCATCGTGGTGTCGATCTTCTACCTGATCGCGCAGATGGTCGGTGCGGCGACGATCGTCGGCCAGCTGCTCGACGTCAAGGGCGCCTCCGCGCAGATCTGGACCATCGTCGGGGTCGGCGCCCTGATGATCGTCTACGTCGTGGTCGGCGGGATGAAGGGCACCACCTGGGTGCAGATCGTCAAGGCCGGGCTGCTGATCGCCGGCGCGGCCGTGATGACCGTGTGGGTGCTGGCGAAGTACGGCTTCGACCTCGGCCACCTGCTGGGGGACGCCGCCTCGGCGTCGAAGAAGGGCGAGGCGTTCCTGCGGCCCGGCCTCAAGTACGGGGCGACGGACGGCTGGTCGAAGCTCGACCTGGTCAGCCTCGGCGTGGCCCTGGTGCTGGGCACCGCGGCGCTGCCGCACGTGCTGGTGCGCTTCTACACCGTGCCGACCGGCCGCGACGCGCGGAAGTCGGTGAACTGGGCGATCGGCATCATCGGGGTCTTCTACCTGATGACCCTGGTGCTCGGCTTCGGCGCGGCCGCGCGGGTCGGCACGGCGACGATCAAGGCGAAGGACCCGTCCGGCAACACCGCCGCCACCCTGCTGGCCGAGCACCTCGGCGGGGGCGCGGGCACCACCGGGGGCTCCCTGATGCTGGCGTTCATCGCGGCGGTGGCCTTCGCCACCATCCTCGCGGTGGTCGCCGGGCTCACCCTGACCTCCTCGTCCTCCTTCGCCCATGACCTGTACGCCAGCGTGATCCGCAAGGGCCGGGCCACCGAACGGCAGGAACTGGTCACCGCGAAGGTCGCCGCCGTGGTGATCGGCGCGGTCGCGGCCGCCCTGTCGATCGTCGCCAGGGACCTCAACGTGGCGTTCCTGGTGGCCCTGGCCTTCGCCATCGCCGCCTCGGCCAACCTGCCGGCGATCCTGCTGACCCTGTTCTGGAGGCGCTTCACCACCTTCGGCGCCAAGTGCGGCATCTACGCGGGGCTGGTCGCCTCGATCGGTCTGGTGCTGCTCTCGCCGATCTGCTGGGGCGGCGCGAGCAGCACCGTCCCCGCCGTGAAGCTGACGGCCGCCCAGGCGAAGGACTGCGGGGTGGACGCCGGGGACCAGCGGGTCGGCAACGCCACGGCGCTGATCTCCTGCACCGCCGCGGCGCCGGTGCCCCTGCAGAACCCGGGCGTCCTCTCCATCCCGATCGGGTTCGCGGCCGCCGTCCTCGGCTCGCTGGCCGGCGGTCGCCGCCGCCGGGACGAGGACGCGGACGGGCGCGGCTTCGCCGAGCTGGAGGTCCGTGCGCTCACCGGGGTGGGGAGGTAGCCGTGGCCACCGGATCCAACCTCGACGAGTTCCTCGCCGACCTCGCGCGCTACGCCGCCGCCGACGTGCTGACCGCGGAGCTCACCGCGGACACCCTGCGCAAGTACCTGCGCGCCGGGCTGATCGTCCCCGAGGACCTGTGCGCCGGTGACACCGGGGGCTACAGCCAGCGGCTGCTGCACGCCGAACGCACCCACTCCGTGGTCGCCCTGACCTGGCTGCCCGGGCAGTCGACCCCGATCCACGACCACGTCGCCTGGTGCGTGTCGGGCGTGCTGGAGGGCGTCGAGGTGGACGAGGCCTTCCGGCTGTGGCGGCTCCCCAGGTCCGGCCGCAAGGTGCTGGCGCCGTACGCCCGGACGACCTGCTCGCCCGGCCGGGTGCAGTTCCTGGTGCCGCCCGACGAGGACATCCACCGGGTGTCCAACGCCGGTACCGGGCGCGCGGTCTCCCTGCACGTCTACGGCACGGACATCTCGCAGAACATGGGCACCTCGATCAACCGGGTGTTCGGACAGGAGGTCGTGGACCGTCCACCGGACGGGGCCCGGCTGGTGAGTTGGCGGAGCCCGGAGGTCCTCGCCCCCTGATCCCTGAGCCACCCCTGACCCACCCCGTGCCCGTGCCCGTGCGCCGGTGGCCGTCCACTCCGGACGGCCCCGGCGCTCGCCGTTCACCACCCTGGTGCATCATGTCCGTGATCATGCGGGGGGTGTGATGGCGTTGTTCGCGCCGAAGTGTCCGGTGGAGCCGGACGAACGGGTCTGGATCGAGGAGTCGATGGCCTGGCTGGCGGCCGAGTTCGGCCGCGGGGTGCTGGACCGTGCCCCGGTGCTGCCGACGGCGGACTTCTTCCCCGGGCCGTACCGGGGGTCCGCGGAGGACATCCGGGGGGTGATCGCCCAGATCTGCGGCTACCTGGACGTGCCGCCCAACCGGCTGACCATCGAGATCGAGCCGGACGACGGCGAGCAGGCGATGGTCGACCAACTCCGGCTCAACCACAGCTCCCGCTCCGCCGCCGGGCACTACCGGCGGGAGAACGGGCGCCCGGTGATCGCCGTCGATCAGCGCCAGGCCGCCCGTCCCGTCGCCCTGGTCGCCACGGTCGCCCACGAGTTGGGCCACGTCCGGCTCCTGGACGAGCAGCGGATCTCCCGGGACCGGCGCGACCACGAACCGCTCACCGACCTGCTGACGGTGCACTTCGGCCTCGGCGTCTTCACCGCCAACTCCGCCTTCGAGTTCCGCCGGAGCGACCGCGGCTGGTCGTCCTCGCGGCTCGGCTACCTGTCCGAGCGGATGCTCGGCTACGCGCTGGCCTGCTACGCCCACCGGCGCGGCGAGACCGGGCCCGACTGGGCCCGGCACCTGACCACCAACCCGCGGGCCTACCTCAAGCAGGGCCTGCGCTACCTGGCGCGGAACCCGCCCAGCGCGTGACGGCGGCGTGCTCCGGCCGGGCCCGACGACCGCTCCGGGAGTCCGGCCACTTCGCCAGTCCGGCCACTCCGCGAGTCCGGCTACTCCGGGAGTTCCACCGAGAGGGCGTGCCGGAACACGTTGCGCGGGTCCCAGCGGGCCTTGGCCCGTTGCAGGCGCGGGTAGCCGCCCTGGTAGTAGAGGGTGTGCCAGGGGACTCCGGAGGTGTTCCAGGCCGGGTCGGCGAGGTCGGCGTCCGGGTAGTTGATGTACGAGCCGTCGCTCACCGCGCCGGGGACGGGCACGCCGCCGGTGTCCCGGTAGACCTCGCGGTAGAGCGCGCGCACCCAGGACAGGTGGGCGTCGTCGTCCTTCTCCTCGGCCCAGACGCTGTGGTAGACGGCCTTCATCACCACGTCGCGCTGGGCCACCGCGGTGGCGCCCGGCTCCACCGCGCGGACCTGGCCGCCGTAGCCGACCACCAGCATGCCGCACCCGGAAGTGCCGGTGTCATTGGTCAAGTGGCGGTAGACCGTTGAGAGTTGGTCGTCGGTGAAGGAGCGTCTGAGGTAGCCGGCCTTTCCCTTGTAGCGGCGGGTGACGATGTCGCCGGCCTCGCCGTTGCCCGGCCAGGTCATCGGGTAGAGCCAGGGGACGGTCGCGCTGCCGCCGCCGAGGTCCAGGCCGGTGTCGGCGTTCACCTGGCCGACGAAGTCCTTGACCAGGTCGGCCGCGCCGGGGAGCCCGGCGTCGATCTGGACCACCATGGAGAACTTGGCCGCCGAGCGGTGGGTGAGTTCCAGGACGGCGTACAGGCCCGCCTCGGGCGCGCCAGGATCGCTGTGGCGTTCGTGCCAGGTGCAGAAGTTGCGCAGCAGGGTGGTGAACGCCCGCTCGGTGGTGCGCTCCTCGTCCCAGGTCCACTCCACCAGCGCCTCCAGCATCTCGGCGGGCGCCGGTGGCAGCAGGCGGCACGGGTCGGGCGCCGCCGCGCGGGCCTCGGCGTCGGCCCGCGGCGAGCGCAGCCAGTACCGGGTGACCACGCCGAAGTTGCCGCCGCCCCCGCCGGTGTGCGCCCACCACAGTTCGCGGTTCGGGTCGTCCGGCTCGCGGGTGGCCACCACGGCGCGGGCGGTGCCGTCGCGGTCGACGACCACCACCTCGACGCCGTACAGGTGGTCCACCACCGAGCCGTAGCGCCGGGAGAGCGGCCCGTACCCGCCGCCGACCAGGTGCCCGCCGGCGCCGACCTCCGGGCAGCCGCCGGCCGGCACGGTGACGCCCCAGCCCTTGAACAGCGTCCGGTACACCCGGCCCAGGGTGGCCCCCGGCTGCACCTCGAAGGCCCGGTGCACGGGGTCGTAGCCCACCGCGTCCAGGGGTGAGAGGTCCAGCAGCAGCCGGATCGCCGGGTCGGCGGTGAAGTCCTCGAAGCAGTGGCCGCCGCTGCGCACGCCGATCCGCCGGCCGTCGCGGACCGCGTCCTGGACGGCCTGCACCACCTGCTCGGTGCTGCCGACCACCCGGATCTCCTCCGGGCGGCCGACGAAGCGCTGGTTGTCGCCCTTCACCAGGCTCTCGTAGCGCGGGTCGCCGGGGTGCACGGCGGCCGGGCCGAAGGGTGTCGGGCCCCGGCGTGCGGCTGCCTCCGCGGCCGCCTCCGCCGGTTCTGCCGCGGCCTCCGTCGCCCCGGCGCCGGTGGCGGCCGCCCCGGCGAGTCCGGCGGCCAGGCCCCCGGCCGTGGTGAGCAGGGTGCGGCGGGTCGGCCGCGCGGCAGGTTCCTCACTGTGACTCATCGTCAGCCCCCGTACGGTGAAGCCGGATTGCCCCACGGGCAGGTCGTCCCCTCAGCATGCCCGTACCCACCGGCCCGTGCCCAGGGGTGTGGCCGGACGGCCGGAAGTGGCGCCTGCGGGCCCGCCCGGCCCCCGGTCCGGGGCGGCCCGCCGGGGCTCGCCGGGGGTGCGTCGCAGGTACGTCGGCACAGGTCACGGCAGGGGTCCGGGGTGTCCGGCAACCCCCCGCCGGGCACCGGTAGTTGGGGATGATTTCAAATCTCGAGCACCTGTTTCACACATCCCCCTCATCGGGCGCCCCGGATGCTCTACATTGATTTTCGTGCCGCACGATCGGGCGTGAGGGGTGACACGTGATGATCTACGGATCGGTCGTTGCGGACCGCCGGTAGTCGCGTTTTCCGGCGGCGGGCGGGGGGTGTCCCATTCTCGACGCCCGAGCAGAGGTTCTGAGTGTGGAGAGCAACCGTCGACGTTTTCCGCGCACTCCGGGAATTCGGCAGGACGTACCGGTCTGCCGGTGCCCGGTGGGAAGTCCGCGTAGCGCCGCAATGGCGGATCCGCCATTTCCGGCGGCGTTGCCGTGCGCGGCCAGGAACGGCGCGACACGGGAGGCAGGGCCTCCCGGGGGGAGGAATCAGGTGCGGGAGGCAGCCGCCTCCCGGGGGGAGGAACCGTGTGGAGCGAGCACGTCGAACCCACTGACGGCCTGGCGGGGGCGGGAGCAGGAGCGGTCGAGCAGAAGGAGGGGGAATTAGTCGGCCGGTTCGCGCCGACTCGGGTGAGCCATCCGGGGAGCGGGAAATTCGGCCGGCCCGAGCGCGATTGGGAGCATCAGTACCGCCGTACCGTGATCATCAGCGATACGGTGGCCACCGCCTTCGTGGTGGCGGCCATCGGCGGCTTCTTCGGGGTCCGGGACGCGGCCAACTGGCACGAGAAATGGGGAATTCTGGCCTTCGGCACCGAACTGTTGGTGCTGGGGGCGCTCGGGACGACCCGGGCGTGGGCACCGGCGGTTCTCGGCCAGGGGGCGGAGGAATTCCGCCGACTCGGCCGTTCGCTGTTCACGGCCGCCGTCGTCCTGGCGCTCGGCGGGATCGCCCTCTCCTCGCACAACATCAGGCTCTGGATCTTCGTCGCGATCCCGGCGATCACGGTCGTCACCATGACGGAGCGCTACCTGCTGCGGCTGTGGCTGCACGAGCAGCGCAACCGGGGGCGGTGCCTGCGTCCGGTGCTCGCCGCCGGGAGCCCGGCCACCGTGCGCGACCTGATCGCCCGGACCCGCAAGTTCCCGCACCTGGGCTGGCGGGTGGAGGCGGTCTGCACGCCGTACGCGCTGGGCCCCGACGGCGACCGGCTGGACGGCGTGCCGGTGGTCGGCCGGCTGGCGGACGTCGCCAACCACGTCCGGCGGGACGGCTACCGGGTGGTCGCGATCACGCCGGACCCGCACTGGTCGCCGGACCGGCTGCAACGGCTGGCCTGGAACCTGGAGGGCGGCGACGCCGAGATGGTGGTGGCGCCGGTGCTGATGGAGGTGGCGGGACCGCGGCTGCACGTCGACGCGGTGCTCGGCATCCCGATGCTGCGGGTCAGCATGCCCGCCTTCACCGGCGGGCCCCGGGCGGTCAAGGCGGTCGTCGACCGGCTGGGCGCCGCGGTCCTGCTGGTGCTGCTCTCGCCGCTGATGCTGTGCGTCGGACTGCTCGTCGCGCTGGACAGCCGCGGCGGGGTGCTCTACCGGCAGCACCGGGTCGGCAAGGACGGCCGCCAGTTCACCCTGGTCAAGTTCCGCACCATGGTGGCCGGGGCCGACCGGGCCAAGGCCGGGCTGGCCGACCGCAACGAGGGCGCCGGCCTGCTGTTCAAGCTCCGCCGGGACCCCCGGGTGACCAGGGTCGGCGGAGTGCTGCGCCGGTACTCGCTGGACGAGCTGCCGCAGCTGCTCAACGTGCTGGCCGGCTCGATGTCGCTGGTCGGCCCGCGCCCGCCGCTGCCGGAGGAGTCCGCCGCGTACGGCCCGGACATCCGGCGGCGACTGCTCGTCAAGCCCGGGCTCACCGGCCTGTGGCAGATCAGCGGGCGCAGCGACCTGCCCTGGGATGAGGCGGTCCGACTGGACCTGCGGTACGTGGAGGACTGGTCGCTCGCCCTGGACACGGTGATCCTCTGGAAGACGCTGCGTGCGGTGCTCCAGGGGCAGGGGGCGTACTGATGGCCATTGCTGGGGGGCGTCGTCGCGACGACGCGCGGACGGTCGGCCGTGAGGGCCGGCCCGAGGGGAGGAACGGGTCATGAGGGTCAGCGTCCTGGGGCTCGGCTACGTGGGCTGCGTGTCGGCCGCGTGCCTGGCCAGCCTCGGTCACGAGGTCATCGGCGTGGACGTCAACCAGGTGAAGGTCGACCTGGTCAACGAGGGCAGGGCCCCGGTGGTCGAGGAGCGGATCGGCGAGCTGACCGCCGAGATGGTGCGGTCCGGGGCGCTGCGCGCCACCGCGGACGTCCGCGAGGCGGTCCTGGGCAGCGACGTGTCGCTGGTCTGCGTGGGCACGCCCTCGGCGGCCAACGGCAGCCTGTGCACCACCTACCTGGAGCGGGTCACCGAGCAGATCGGTGCGGCGGCGGCCGAGAAGGGCGGGCGGCACACCGTCGTGTTCCGCAGCACCATGCTCCCGGGCACCTGCCTCGACCTGCTGGTGCCGATCCTGGAGAAGCACCTCGGCGGCACCGCCGGGGTGGACGTCGGGGTCGCGGTCAACCCGGAGTTCCTGCGCGAGGGCACCAGCGTGCGGGACTTCTTCGACCCTCCGAAGACGGTGATCGGCGAGCTCGACGCGGCCAGCGGCGACGTGGTCGCGGCGCTCTACGAGGGCCTGCCGGGCGAGGTGTTCCGGGTGCCCGTCCCGGTGGCCGAGGCGATCAAGTACGCGGACAACGCCTTCCACGGCCTCAAGATCGGCTTCGCCAACGAGCTGGGCGCGGTCTGCCAGGCGCTCGGGGTGGACTCGCACCAGGTGGTCGACGTCTTCCTGGCCGACCGCAAGCTCAACATCAGCCCCGCCTACCTGCGGCCCGGCTTCGCCTTCGGCGGCTCCTGCCTGCCCAAGGACCTGCGCAGCCTGGTGCACGCCGCGCACCGGGCCGACGTCTCGGTGCCGATCCTCTCGCACGTGCTGGCCTCCAACGCCGACCACCTCCAGCGCGCGGTGGAGCTGGTCGAGCGCACCGGCAAGCGCCGGGTGGGCCTGTTCGGCCTGTCCTTCAAGCCCGGCACCGACGACCTCCGGGAGAGCCCGCTGGTCGAACTCGCCGAGCGGCTCTTCGGCAAGGGCTACGACCTGCGGATCTACGACCCCAACGTGCACCTCTCCCGGCTGCTCGGGGCGAACCGGGAGTACATCGAGACCCGGCTGCCGCACCTCGCGCAGCTGCTGGTGCCCTCCGTCGCCGAGGTGCTGGAGCACGCCGAGGTGTGCGTGGTCGGCACCAGGGACGAGGCCGTGCTGTCGGCCCTGCCGCAGGGCGACGGAGCGGTGATCGTCGACCTCGTCCGCCTTCCGGACGCCGAGCGGCGCCGGACCGAACCGGGGTACGTGGGCCTTGCCTGGTGACGCGATGTTCGATGACGCGGTCGGCGACGGGCGGGGACGCCGCGCGCTGATCCTGGTGGAGAACCTGTCGGTGCCGTTCGACCGGCGGGTGTGGCAGGAGTGCACCACCCTGCGCGACGCGGGCTGGCGGGTGGACGTCATCTGCCCGCAGGGCAGCAAGCGGGACACCGAGCCGGAGGCCGTGATCGACGGGGTGCGGATCCACCGCTACCCGCTCCGGGCGGCCACCGGCGGCCCGGCCGGCTACCTGCGGGAGTACGGGAGCGCGCTCTGGCACACCGCCCGGCTGGCCCGCAAGGTCGGCCCGGTCGACGTCGTGCACGCCTGCAACCCGCCCGACCTGCTGTTCCTGCCCGCGCTGTGGCTGAAACGGCGCGGCGCGCGGTTCGTCTTCGACCAGCACGACCTGGTGCCGGAGCTGTACCTCTCCCGCTTCGACCGCGGCGAGGACCTGCTCTACCGGGGCGTGTGCGCGCTGGAGCGGATGACCTACCGGGCCGCGGACGTCGTGCTCGCCACCAACGAGAGCTACCGGGACGTCGCGCTGCGCCGCGGCGGCAAGCGGCCGGAGTCCGTCTTCGTGGTGCGCAGCGCGCCCGACACCGCCCGCTTCCGCCCGGTGCCGCCCGAGCCGGAGCTCAAGCGCGGACAGCCCCATCTGCTGTGCTACCTGGGCGTGATGGGGCCGCAGGACGGTGTCGACTACGCCCTGCGGGCGCTGGCGAAGCTGCGCGACGAGCAGGGCCGGACCGACTGGCACGCGGTGTTCGTGGGCGGCGGTGACACCTTCGACGCGATGGTCGAACTGTCCCGGCGGCTCGGACTCGCCGACCGGGTGCAGTTCACCGGCCGGGTGTCCGACGCCGACCTGGCGCGCTACCTGTCCACCGCGGACGTCTGCCTCTCCCCGGACCCGCGCAACCCGCTCAACGACGTGTCGACCATGAACAAGGTCCTGGAGTACATGGTGATGGGCCGGCCGATGGTCTCCTTCGACCTCCGGGAGGCCCGGGTCTCCGCCGGTGACGCCGCCCTCTACGCGTCCGCCAACGACGAGTCCGAGTTCGCCCGGCTGGTCGCGCAGCTGATGGACGACCCGGAGCGGCGGGCCCTGATGGGCAAGGTCGGCCAGGAGCGGATCAACGGGCCGCTCGCCTGGCGGAACTCCCAGCGGGCCCTGCTCGCCGCCTACGCCGCCGCCTGCGGTGACGGCGCCCCGGCGGCGGGCGGCCGGGGCAGGGCGGGGAGAAGGCAGCGCCGTTGAGCGAGGACACGATCCGCCTGGTCACGATCGGCCGGATCCTCCGTCGGCGGTGGCGGCTGCTCGCCGTCCTCACCGTCCTGGGGGCGCTGGTCGGCTACGGCAGCTCACTGCTGTTCCCGCCGAGCTACACCACCTCGTCGTCCGTGCTGCTGCCGGGGGTCTGGCAGGAGCGCGAGCTGATGACCCAGGCGGAGATCGCGACCAGTTCGGTGGTGGTCGACCGGGCGGCCGCCGCGCTCAAGTGGAGCGGGGTCAACGGCGGCAAGCTGCAGAGCCGGGTGAGCGCCACCGCCGCGGACGGGAACATCATCAAGATCTCGGGCACCGCGGAGACCCCGGAACGCGCCCAGCAGCTCGCCGACCAGATGGCCAAGCAGTTCGTCGGCTTCGCCGCGCGGATGGCGGGCGACGGCACCGACCCCGAGGCGGCCCAGCCCGAGCAGCTGCGCCAGCTGGTCGTCCAGACCGGCCAGCGCATCACCGACCTGGCCAACTCGGTCGGGCCGGGGCAGACCGTGGAGAGCGTGCAGGTCCGTACCGAGCTGGAGAAGCTGCGCACCGCGCTGCAGGACGCCGTCAAGAAGCTGGACCAGGTCGACCTGGCCGCCAACAAGGCCAACATGGTCGTCATGGGAACGGCGGCCCGGCCGACCGGCCAGGCACCGCCGACCCGGGTCCAACTCGTCGCCGCCGGCGCGCTGGTGTTCCTCCTGCTCGGGGTGGTCGGGCACCTCACGGCCGCCCGGATGAGCCGTCGGCTGCGCACCGAACCGGAGATCGCCGCCGCGCTGGGCACCGAACTGCTCGGCACCGTCGACGTCCCCGGCGGGCGGGCCGCGCGGCGGTCGGCGGCGCGCGGCCCGCGCGCTCTGCTCCGCCGGGTGCTGGGCACCGACGTCCGGTGGGACCTGCCGACCCCGCACGCCTCCGGCGACGAGGCCGGCCGGCAGCTGCGCTACCGGCGGGTCTGCACCCGGATCCGGGAGCAACTGCCGCCCTCGCGCGGGCTGTTGGTCGTCGTCCCGGAGGGCGACGAGCCGGCCCGCCGGGCCGCCGACCAGCTGGCCGCCGAGGCGGGCGGCGAGCCGCGGCTGCGGGTGGTGGGGGTGCCGGTCACCCGGCCGCTGGTGCCGGACCGCGAGGAGGAGGCCGGCGCCCTGGTCGTGCTCAGCGCGGGCAGCTGGACGGCGGGGGAGCTGGCCGGCCTGGCCGGGGCGTGCGCGGACGCCGAGCACGAGCTGGTCGGCATCGTGGTGGCCGACCTGGTCCAGGGCGGCCCCGAGCGCCCGGCCGGCCGCCGTACGGGCGGCGCCGAGCCGGTGCTCGCGGGCGCCGCCGCGGCGCGGTCCGAAGCCGATGACGAAACGGGGGGATGATCGGGGTGACGACGAGTACGACGGGGGAGTCGTCGACCGCCGCTCCACTGCTGGACCTCCAGTCGCTGGTGGTCGCGGTGCGCAGGCGCCGCCGCCTCTGGTGCGCCCTGGCGCTGCTCGGCCTGCTGGCCGGCGCGGCACTGGCCGTCCTGCGGCCGCCGCCGCCCAGCGCGACGGCCAAGGTGCTGGTCGCCCACGCGGCGGACCAGCCGAACGACCCCGGAACGCTGATCCGCACCGACGCCGCCCTGCTCCAGACCACCGGGATCGCCGGCGCGGCGCTGAAAGCCCTCGGATCCGCCGAGAAGCCCGAGGACTTCATGAAGGAGTACGCGGGGGCGGGCCTGACCAACAACCTGCTGGAGATCACCGTGACCGGGAAGAGCGACGCCGAGGCCCAGGCCCGCGCCAAGGCGCTGGCCGAGGCCTTCGTCGCCGACCACGTGCAGCGGATCCAGGAGGCCGCGGACGCCGAGTCCAAGGCCCTGCTCGACCAGCGCGACCGGATGCGCCAGGAACTCGACCAGGTCAACCAGCAGATCGGCACCGGCACGCAGCCGAACGGCGCCAAGGGGCCGGCCAACCTGGAGTCGCTCTACGCCAGCCGGGCCGAACTCACCGCCCGGATCACCGACTTCGGCCAGCGCGCCGCCGAGGCCAAGGTCGGCGCGCCCCGGCTGGTGGCCGGCACCCAGATCGTGGACGCCCCGCACGCGGTGCGGCAGTCGCTGCCGAAGACGGCCGCCACCGATGCCGGGATCGGAGCCGTCCTCGGGCTGTTCCTCGGGATCGCCGTGGCCGCCGTCGGCGCGGTGGTGGCGGACCGCCCGGTGCTGCGCCGGGAGATCGCGGCCCACCTCGGCGCCTCCGTGATCGCGGAGCTGGCGCGGGTGCCGCGCCGCTCGCGCGGCCGCTGGCAGCTGCGCCGGACCAGGGCCGCCCGGGAGCGGGTCACCGCCACCCTGGCCCGCACCGTGCGCGGCTGTGCCGAGCCGGTGTCGCTGCTCGAACTGGGCTGCGCGCACAGCACCGGCGCGCTCGCCCTGGACCTCGCCGGGGCGCTGACCGAGCAGGACGGCCCCGTGGTCGTCGTCGACGGGCTGCCCGGACCTCAGCTCGCCCGGCGCACCGCGAAGCCGGGGGAGCCGACCGTGGTCCGCGGCGAACAGGCCGGGGCCGTTCCGCAGCCGCAGGAGCGCCGGGTCGGCGTCGGCTCGGTGGCGCCCGGCACGGCCTGGACCGACCTGCGGTACCTCGGCACCCGGACGGTGCTCGTCGTCCGGGCCGGGGCCGGCAGCGCCGCCTGGCTGCACACCGTGGCCCGCCAGCTCGCCGAGCAGCGCGTCCCGGTGCTCGGCGTGGTGCTGATCGACCCCGACCCGCGCGACCGCACCGACGGCACCCGCTGGGACGGGCCGCCCGCCGCGCCGCCCGACCGCGACGAACGGCCCGCCCGGCTGATCCGGCTGGGCCGACGGCGGACCGAACGACTACCGGCCTGGACCGCACGGGTCCCGGACATCGACCAGGAGGCGAGGTAGGACATGTGCGGCATCGCAGGAACGTACCGGTGGCCGGACGGGAAGGTCGTGACCGACCTGCTCACCGACACCCTCGCCCACCGCGGCCCGGACGGCGCCGGCCGGTACAGCCACTCCCTCGGCGACGGCGAGGTGCACCTGGGGCACCGCCGGCTGGCCATCGTCGACCTCTCCGGGACGGGCGCCCAGCCGATGGCCAAGGACGGCCTGGTGCTGACCTACAACGGCGAGCTGTACAACGCCCCCGAGCTGCGCGCCGAACTGGCCGCCACCGGGGTGCGCTTCCGCGGCACCTCCGACACCGAGGTGCTGCTGGAGGCCTGGCGGCGCTGGGGCACCGACTGCCTGCCCCGGCTGCGCGGCATGTTCGCCTTCGGGGTCTTCGACGAGCGGACCGGCGAGCTGGTGCTCGCCCGCGACCAGCTCGGCATCAAGCCGCTGTTCCTGCTCCGGCGCGGCGAGGGCCTGGTGTTCGCCTCCGAGCTCAAGGCGCTGGCCGCCGCCACCGGCGGCTCGCTGGAGGTGGACCACGCGGCGATGGTGGCCTCGCTGCTCTACTACTGGGTGCCGGACTCCCGGTGCGCGTACCGCGAGGCGGAGAAGCTGCCGCCGGGCAGCTGGCTGCGCTGCCGGCCCGACGGCCGGGTGGAGCGCGGCCGGTACTGGCACCTGCGGGAGGTTGCCGCCGAGGGCCGGGAACGGGCCCGGGCCGGCGAACTGCCGGACCTCGCCGCGATCGTCGAGGAGTCGACGCGGCGCCACCTGCTCTCCGACGTCCCGGTGGCGACCTTCCTCTCCGGCGGACTGGACTCCAGCTACCTGACCGCACTGGCGGCCCGCGACCGCCCGGGGATCTCCGCCTACACGATCGGCTTCCGCGCCGAGGACGCCAGGTTCGAGGCGATGCCGGACGACCTGCGCTACGCCCGGCAGGTGGCGGCGCAGTTCGGCGTCGACCTGCACGAGATCGAGATCGCCCCGGACGTGCTGGACCTGCTGCCGCGGATGACGTACCACCTGGACGAGCCGATCGGCGACCCGGCGGCCATCAACACCTTCCTGATCTGCTCGGCCGCCCGGGAGGCCGGGGTCAAGGTGCTGCTCTCCGGGATGGGCGCCGACGAGCTGTTCGCCGGCTACCGCAAGCACCTGGCCAACCAGCTGGCGCTGCGCTACCAGCGCGTGCCGCGGCCGCTGCGGCGCGGCCTGTCCGCCGCGGTGGACCGGCTGCCGGTGGCCACCGCCAACCGGGGGCTGCGCTCGGTGCGGTTCGCCAAGCGCTTCCTCTCCTTCGCCGACCTGCCGGAGGAGACGGCGTTCCGGCGCAGCTACACCATGTACGACCGGGAGGAGCTGCTCGCCCTGGTCGACCCGGACCTCGCCGGGACGGTCCAGGACGTGCTGGACGAGCACGCGGACGTCTACCGGGACAACGAGCTCGACGACTTCGTCAACCGGATGTGCCTGGGCGACGCCCGGATGTTCCTGCCGGGCCTCAACCTCGCCTACACCGACCGCTCCAGCATGGCCGCGTCGACCGAGGTGCGGGTGCCGTACGTGGACGTCGAGGTGGTCAGGGCCGCGTTCACGGTGCCCGGCGACCGCAAGATCGTCGGACGCCAGGGCAAGGCCGTGCTCAAGGAGGCGGCCACCTCCGTGCTGCCCCGGGAGATCGTGTACCGGCCCAAGGGCCTGTTCAGCGCGCCGCTGCGGGCCTGGATGAGCCGGGACCTCGCCCCGCTGGTGCGCGAGGTGATCAACGACGGCGAGCTGGTGCGCTCGGGCTTCCTGCGCCGCGACGCGCTGGCCCGGCTGGCCGCCGAGGACGCCGCCGGGCAGCAGGACTTCTCCAAGCACCTGTGGCACGTGCTGACCCTGGAGTACTGGTACCGCGGCGCGACCTCAGGCTCCGCCGCCCACTGAACTGCGAGAGAAGCAAGGGGACTTCCGGTGAAACAGGTTGTGCAGAACTACAAGAGCGGCGAACTGTCGGTGCTCGACGTGCCGGTGCCGGGGTGCAAGCCGGGCGGGGTGCTGGTGCGCAGCGCCTTCTCGCTGATCTCCACCGGGACCGAGCTGATGAAGGTGTCCGAGGCCGGGATGTCGATGGTGGGCAAGGCCCGCTCGCGCCCCGACCAGGTGGCCAAGGTCATGCAGAGCGTCGCCACCAACGGCCTGCCCGCCACCTATCGCAAGGTGATGGGCAAGCTGGACTCCTACACGCCGCTGGGCTACTCGCTGTGCGGGGTGGTGGAGCAGGTCGGCGCCGGGGTCGACGACGTCAAGGTCGGCGACCTGGTGGCCTGCGCGGGCAACGAGCACGCGCTGCACGCCGAGCTGAACTGGGTGCCGAAGAACCTCTACACCCCGGTCCCGGACGGCCTCGCGCCGCAGCACGCGGCCTTCGGCACCGTCGGGTCCATCGCCCTCCAGGGCGTGCGCCAGGGCGAGCCGCAGCTCGGCGAGGTGGCGCTGGTGATCGGCCTGGGGCTGATCGGCCAGCTGGTGGTGCAGCTGCTCACCGCCGCGGGCGTCCGGGTGGTCGGGGCGGACCCCGACCCGGTGCGCTGCGAACTCGCCGAGCGGCTGGGCGCGGTGGCCTGCGGCGACCCCGGCTCCGCGGTGGTGGAGACCGCCGTCGCCGAGCTGACCGACGGCCACGGCGTGGACCAGGTGTACCTGGCGGCCGGCGGCGGCAGCAACCAACCCGTCGAGCTGGCCGCGCAGTTGAGCCGGGACCGCGGCCGGGTGGTGGACATCGGCAAGTGCCGCCTCGACCTGCCGTGGAACGCGTACTACGAGAAGGAGCTGGACGTCCGGTTCTCCCGCTCCTACGGCCCCGGGCGCTACGACCCGGAGTACGAGCTCGCGGGCCGGGACTACCCGATCGGCTACGTGCGCTGGACCGAGCGCCGCAACCTGGCCTGCTTCCTCGACCTCGCCGCCCGCGGCCGGGTGGACGTGGCGCCGCTGATCTCCCACATCGCCGACTTCGACGACGCGGTGGAGACCTACCAGTGTTTGAAGGAAGGCGAGTTGAAGGCCGTGGCGGTGCTGTTCCGGTACCCGGGCGCCGAGGCCGGGCAGGCGGCGCAGGCCCCGACGCGGGCCGTCCCCGAGGTGCGGCGCCCGGGCCGGGCCACCGCCCCCGCCCGGCCGGCCGGGACGCCGGTGCGGCTGGCATTCGTCGGCGCGGGGAACTACGCGACGTCGATGCTGTTGCCGCACCTGGCCCAGCGCGAGGGCGTCGCGCTGTCCACCGTCGTCACCACCACGGCGCTGTCCGCGGCCAACGCCCAGCGCAAGTTCGGCTTCGACCGGGCGACCACCGACCTGGACGCCGTGCTCGGCGACGACTCGATCGACGCGGTCTTCGTGGTCACCCGGCACAGCTCGCACGCCGCACTGACCGAGCGGGCGCTGCTGGCCGGCAAGCCGGTGTTCGTGGAGAAGCCGCTGGCCCTCACCGAGGACGAACTGGCGCGCGTGCTCGCCGCGGTGGAGGAGTCCGGCAACGACCGCCTCCAGGTGGGCTTCAACCGCCGCTTCGCGCCGCTGCTGCGCGAGGCCAGGAGCCACTTCGGAGCCCGCAGCGGCCCGGCGAGCCTGCGCTACCTGGTCAACGCCGGGCGGCTCCAGCACGGCAGCTGGTACCTCCAGCAGGGCACCGAGGGCTCGCGGTTCGCGGGCGAGGGCGGGCACTTCATCGACACGGCGAGCTGGCTGCTGGGCGCCGACCCGGTCTCGGTGTACGCCGTCGCCCCGGCCGGCAACGAGGACCTGCAGATCGTGCTGGGCTACCCGGACGGCTCCACCGCCACCCTCAGCTACGTCACCACCGGCGCGCCCGGCTTCCCCAAGGAGACGCTGGACCTGGTCGCGGACGGCAAGGTGCTCGAGCTCGACGACTTCGTCCGCGCCTCGGTGCACTTCAGCGGCACGGCCGGACGCAAGCGCTGGGTCAGCTCCCGGCTGCCGAAGGCCCGGGACAAGGGCCAGTCCGCCGAACTGGCCTCGTTCGTCAAGGCGGTGCGGACCGGCGGGCCGATGCCGGTACCGCTGGAGTCGCTGGTCGCCACCACGGCGGCCACCCTCGCCGTCCAGGCCGCCCTGTCCGGCGGCGCGCCGGTGACCCTGGCGGGGCCGAAGTGACCATGAGTCCGGGCTGGTACCTGCGCCGGCTGTCCCGGATGGGACCGCAGGAGGTCGGCGGCCGGGCCGGCGACGTGCTGCGCCGGCGGCGGTGGCGCGCGGCGCCGCCGAGCGCCCCGGCCGTCACCGGCGCCCGGTTCACCGCCGTCCTGCCCGCCGGGGCGCTCGCCGCCGTCCCGGCGGACGCCGCCAAGCGGCTGGTCGCCGCGGCGGACCGGCTGATGGACGGGCACGCCGAGTACTTCGGGGTGGAGCGCGCCGACCTGGCCGCCCCGGACTGGTGGCTCGACCCGAAGACCGGCCGACGCGCCCCGGACGGCTACGCCTTCGCCCTGCCCTACCGGGACGAGGACGCCGTCGGCGACATCAAGCAGATCTGGGAGCCGTCCCGGCACCAGCACCTGACGGTGCTCGCCGCCGCCTACGCGCTGACCCGCAACGAGCGGTACGCCGAGCGGGCGGCCGAGCACCTGCGGTCCTGGTGGCAGGCCAACCCGCCGCTGCGCGGCGTGCACTGGATCAGCGGCATCGAGCTGGGCATCCGGCTGCTGTCCTGGGTGTGGGTCCGCCGGCTGCTCGACGGCTGGCCCGGCGCGGCCGGGCTGTTCGAGGACAACCCGGTGGCACTGGAGCAGATCTGGCACCACCAGCACTGGCTGGCCGCCTTCCCCAGCCGGGGCTCATCGGCGAACAACCACGTGATCGCCGAGGACGCCGGGCAGTTCGCGGCGGCCTGCGCGTTCGACTGGTTCCCCGCCTCGGAGCGCTGGCGCGCCGACGCGCTGCGCTCGCTGGAGCGGCAGCTGCGCGCCAACACCTTCCCCTCCGGGCTCAACCGCGAACTGGCCACCGAGTACCACGGACTGGTCCTGGAACTCGGCCTGGCCGCGGTGGCCGAGGCGGACGCGGCCGCCGTGCCCGTCCCCGGGACCGTCCGGCTGGTGCTGCTGCGGATGACCGACGCCCTCGCGGCCGTGGTGGACGAGCGCCTGCGCCCGCCCCGCCAGGGGGACGCCGACGACGGGCACGGCCTGGTCCTGGACGGCGCGGGCAGCGACCGCTGGGCCTCGCTGCTGGCCACCGGGGAGGCCGTGTTCGGCCGGCTCCCCTGGTGGCCGGCGGTGACCGGCACCGATGTGCGCACCCCGCTGCTGGCCGCGCTGCTGCGGCCGTACGCCCAGGACGGCACGGTGGCCCGCCCGGCGGCGCGGCCGGTGCACCTACCGGACGCGGGCATGACGGTGCTGCGGGCCCCGGCGTGGAGCGACCCCGGGGAGAGTCGTACGGGCGAGATCTGGTGCCGCTGCGACGGCGGCCCGCACGGCTTCCTGTCCATCGCCGCGCACGGCCACGCCGACGCGCTGTCCGTGGAGGTCCGCTACGAGGGCGTCGACGTGCTCGCCGACCCGGGGACGTACTGCTACCACGGGCAGCCCGAGTGGCGGCGCTACTTCCGCTCGACGCTGGGCCACAACACCCTGGAGCTGGCCGGCACCGACCAGTCCGTCCCCGGCGGCCCGTTCCTGTGGACCAGGCACGCCCGCACCCGCGTCCTGGTCGCGGACACCTCCGACCCGGCGGTGGCCCGCTGGTGCGCCGAGCACGACGGCTACCAGGACACGGTGCACCGCCGCCGGGTGGAGCTGACGGCCGCCACCCGGGAGCTGCGGGTGGTCGACCAGGTGCGCGGCCCGGCGCGGGCCGTGCGGCTGGCGTTCCACCTCGGCCCGGCGGTCAGCGCCGAACTGACCGGCCACCGGGCCGTGCTGACCTGGACCAGGGACGGCCAGAACCGCTCCGCGGTGCTCGACCTGCCCGGGCAGCTGGCCTGGCGGGCGCACCGCGGCGAGAGCACGCCGCCACTGGGCTGGTACTCGTCCGGCTTCGGCCGCAAGGAGCCCGCCACCACGCTGATCGGCACCGGAACCGCCGACGGCGAGCGGGAGTTCATCAGCGTCCTCGGGTTCCGGGGCTAGCGGGAGGATGGGGACGGTGGGGATCACCAGGTGGCGCCGGGCGGCGTCGGCCGCGTCGGTGCTGGTGCTCGCGCTGCTGGCGGCGGCGGGCTGCACCAGCACGTCGGACGCCCCGGCGGAGCCGACCGCCCCGCCGTCCCCGGCCACGGCGGTGGCCCGGGTGTGCGACCACACCGAGGCCGGGCCGGCCACCGCGCCCGCCGGCGCGGTGACGGTCGACCCCGCGGTGGTCAACGACCTGGCGGCGAAGACCAAGGCCAGCCCGCCGAACACCACGTTCTGGCTCGGACCGGGGACGCACAGCCTCGAAGCGGACCGCTACGCCCAGGTCGTCCCCAAGGACGGCGACAGCTACCTCGGCGCGCCCGGCGCGGTGCTCGACGGCCACGGGACCAACCAGTACGCCTTCGGCGGCGGCGCCGGGAACGTCACCCTCCGCTACCTGACCGTGCAGGGCTTCGTCGCCCCGCAGAACGAGGGCGTGGTCAACCACGACTCGGCCGACGGCTGGGTGATCGAGCACGCGACGATCCAGCGCAACTCCGGCGCCGGGCTGATGGCGGGCGCCCACCAGAAGGTCCGCGCCAGCTGCCTGCGCGGCAACGGGCAGTACGGCATGAACGCCTACAAGTCCGGCGCGCCGCTGGGCGACCTGCTGGTCGAGGACAACGAGATCACCGGCAACGACACCGACCAGTGGGAGAAGCGTCAGCCCGGCTGCGGCTGCACCGGCGGCGTCAAGTTCTGGGCCGTCAACGGCGCCGACGTGCTCGGCAACTGGGTGCACGACAACCGCGGGACGGGCCTGTGGGCCGACACGAACAACAACGACTTCCGGATCGAGGGCAACCTGCTGGAGTCCAACGACGGCGCCGCGCTGATCTACGAGACCAGCTACAACGCCGTCATCCGCGACAACACGATCCGGCGCAACAACTGGGTGGACGGCCGCCGTTCCGCCGACCGCGGCGACACCTTCCCGTTCGCCACCGTCTACCTGTCCGAGTCCGGCGGCGAACCGCGGATCAAGGCCCGCACCGACACGATCGAGATCGACCGGAACACGCTGGAGGACAACTGGTCCGGCATCACCCTGTGGGAGAACGCCGACCGGTTCTGCAACAGCCCGGCCAACACCTCCTCCGGCGCCTGCACCCTGCTGGTCCAGGACACCGCCCGCTGCGCCCGGCCGGGCATCGCCGCCGCACCGCTGTACGACGACTGCCGCTGGAAGACCCAGCGCGTCGACGTCCACGACAACCGCTTCACGCTGGACCCGTCCGTGGTCGGCTGCACCTCGACCTGCGGCCGGATGGCGGTGCTGGCCAACTACGGCACCTTCCCGGACTGGTCGCCGTACAAGGGCGAACCGGTGGCCGACGCCGTCACCGGCAAGCAGCAGAACCGCTGGCACGACAACACCTACGTCGGGCCGTGGAGCTTCGTCGCCCACGACCCGAGCCGCACCCTCGACTTCGAGCAGTGGCAGGGCACGCCGTACCAGCAGGACCAGGGCAGCACCCTCAAGCCCGGGGCCGGTGGTTGAGGTGGCCGCGACCGCGACCCGCGCCCGGGACCTCACCCGCGAAGGGGGCCCGGCCGGCCCGCCGAGGACCGTCGAGCTGATCTGGGGCCTGCTGATCCTCAACACCCTCGGCTCCGCCGGGGCACAGACGATCATCCCGCTGCCCCGCTCGCTGATCCAGATGGCCACCATGGGCGCCCTGGTCTCCGCCTTCGCGCTGGCCCTGCTGCTCAACCTGCGGCTGCGGATCCGGCCCAGCGCCCTCCTGTTCCTGCTCACCCTGCTGCTGGTGCTGAGCGTGATCTCCAGCGCCAACCTGCACTCCGGTTACGGCGCGCTGTTCCGCTGCTTCCGGCTGACGCTCTTCGTCGCCACCCTGTGGCTGCTCAGCCGCTGGTGGGACGGCAGCCAGAGCTTCGTCCGGTTCCACATCCGGATGTACTTCGTGGTGCTGGTCTCGGTGGCCGCCGGCCTGGTCGCCTCACCTGGCGCGGCCTTCCCCGACGTCTACGGCGGGCGGCTGGTCGGTGCGCTGTGGCCGCTCACCCCGCCGCAGATCGGGCAGTACGCGGCGGTGATCATCGGGCTCACCGTGCTGCTCCTGCTGGACCGCCGCACCACCGGGGCGAGCGCGGCGACGATCATCGTGCCCTCGCTCGTCCTGCTCGCACTGACCCACACCCGCACCGCCACCATCGGACTGATCGCCGGACTGCTGCTGGCGATCGGCTCGCTGCTGCTGACCAGCGCCGCCGCCCGCCGGCTGTTCAGCTGGGCGGTACTGCTCGCCACCGTGGTCGGGGTGGGCCTGAACTCCCTGCTCCAGGCCTGGTTCCTGCGCGGCCAGACCCAGGAGAACATCTCCAACCTCACCGGCCGCGCCAAGGTCTGGGACGCCCTGCTGGCGGCGCCCCGGACCACCGTCGAGCAGGTCTTCGGCATGGGGCTGGGCGACAAGTCCTTCGGCGGGCTGCCGATCGACAACAGCTGGCTGGCCGTCTACAACGAACAGGGCCTGGCCGGGGTCGCCGTGGTGGCCGTGGTCTTCGTGGTGCTGGGCGGCGTCGCGCTGCTGCGGCCGCCCTCGCTCGCCCGGGCCGGTGCGATCTTCCTGATCAGCTACTGCGCGATCGCCTCGTACACCGAGGCCGGGCTGGGCGACGCCTCGCCGTACCTGCTGCACCTGACCGTGGCCGCCTCGCTGCTGGCGGCGCCTGCCGGGCCCGCCGCCCTCGCGCCGCCCGCCCTCCTCCCGACCCCTGCTGCTCCCCGGCGGCGCACCGCGCCCCGGACCCGGCGAACGGAGCTCACCTGACATGCGCGTCCTCGTGGTGCACAACCGCTACGCCTCGGCGCAGCCGAGCGGGGAGAACAAGGTCGTCGACCAGGAGGTGGGCCTGCTGCGGGAGGCAGGCCACCGGGTCGAGCTGTTCGAGCGGCGCAGCGACGACATCGCCCGCCGCTCGCTGCCGGGCAAGGTCGCGGTGCCGCTGCTGGTGCCCTGGAACCCGGCGGTACGCGCGGAGTTGGCCGCCCGGCTGCGGGCCGAGCGGCCGGACGTGGTGCACGTCCACAACGTCTTCCCGCTGCTGTCGCCCGCGGTGCTGGCGGCCTGCGCCGACGCGGGCGTGCCCGCCGTCGCGACGCTGCACAACTACACCCAGGTCTGCCCGCCGGGCACCCTCCAGCGGGACGGCCGGCCGTGCACCGAGTGCGTCGGCGGCTCGCCGCTGCCGGCCGTGCGGCACGGCTGCTACCGGGGCTCCCGGCTGGCGACGGTGCCGCTCGCGGTGGGCCTGGTGGTCAACCGGCGGCGCTGGTGGACGGGGGTGGAGCGGTTCTTCTGCATCTCCGCGGCGCAGCGCGAGGTCCTGGTGCGGTCCGGGCTGCCGGCCGAACGGCTGGCGGTGAAGCACAACTTCGTGCCGGAGCCGGGCACCGTCCGCGCCGGAGCGGGGGAGCACCTGCTCTACCTGGGCCGGCTCGCGGAGGCCAAGGGCGTGCGGCTGCTGATGGCGGCCTGGGACCGGCTCGCCGCCGAGGGCGGGGTCGGGGTGCCGCTGGTCATCGCGGGCGCCGGGCCGCTGGAGGCGCAGGTGCGGGCCTGGGCGGCCGGCCGGGTGGACGTGCGCTGCGTCGGCCTGTACGACCAGGCGCAGTGCCGGGAGGCCGTCGCCCGGGCGGTCGCCGTGGTGGCGCCCTCGACCTGGCTGGAGGCCTTCGGGCTGGTCGTGGTGGAGGCGATGGCGGCCGGGGTGCCGGCCGTCGCCGCCGGTCACGGCGCCTTCGTCGAACTCGTCGAGGACGGGGTGACCGGGCTGCTGCACCAGCCGGGCGAGGCGGCCTCGCTCGCGGCCTGCCTGCGCCGGATCACGGCCGACCCGGCGGCCAACCGGGAGCTGGGCCGGGCCGCCCGGCGCCGGTACGAGCAGGGGTTCAGCCCGGCCGTCGGGCTGGAGCGCCTGGTGGAGGGGTACCGGGCCGCGATAGCGGCCCGGTGCGGGGGGGCGGGGGGGGCGGCCCCCGGGGGGGACCGCCCCCCCCGGCCCCCGCGGGGGCCCCCCCCCGGGCGGCACGGGGGCCAGCACTAAAACCAAAGCCACAG
>NZ_JBHZCY010000026.1:58950-85562 GCF_042786665.1 Kitasatospora sp. NPDC059146
CGCTGGCCCGCGGCGGGGCACCCGCGCGGGCAGGAATGGGAGCAGTCAATGACACGATGCCGACTGTGCGGCTCGACGGCGATGGGGAGCGTCGTCGACCTGGGGGCGACCCCGCCGTGCGAGAGCTTCCTCGCCGCCGACCAGTTGGACCGGCCGGAGCCGGCGTACCCGCTGCACCTGCGGGTCTGCACGGACTGCTGGCTGGCGCAGATCCCGCCGCTGATCACGCCCGAGGAGACCTTCCAGGAGTACGCGTACTTCTCCTCCTTCTCGACCTCCTGGGTGGAGCACGCCCGAGGCTTCGTCGCCGGGGCGGTGGAGCGGCTCGGGCTGGGCGCCGACGCCTTCGTGGTCGAGGTGGCCAGCAACGACGGCTACCTGCTGCGGCACGTGGTGGAGCGCGGGATCCGCTGCCTGGGCGTCGAACCGTCGGTGAACGTCGGCGCCGCCGCGCGCGAGGCCGGGGTGCCCACCCTCACCGCGTTCCTGGACCCGGACACCGGCGCGGACGTCCGCGCCGAACACGGCCCGGCGGACCTGGTGGTGGCCAACAACGTCTACGCCCACATCCCCGACGTGGTCGGCTTCACCCGGGGGCTGCGCGCCCTGGTCGCCGACGACGGCTGGGTCTCGATCGAGGTGCAGCACCTGCTGACCCTGATCGAGGAGAACCAGTACGACACCATCTACCACGAGCACTTCCAGTACTACACGGTCGCCTCCGCGATCCGGGCGCTGGCCAGCGGCGGGCTCACCCTGGTCGACGTCGAGCTGCTGCCCACCCACGGCGGCTCGATCCGGCTGTGGGCCCGGCCGGCCGAGGCGGCGGGCGAGCCGACCCCGCGGGTGGCCGACGTGCTGGCCCGGGAGAAGGCCGCCGGGCTCCAGGAGCTGGCCGGCTACACCGAGTTCTCGGCCCGGGTCGCCAAGGTCCGCCGGGACCTGCTGACCTTCCTGATCGGGGTGGCCGAGCGCGGCGAGAGCGTCGTCGGCTACGGCGCCCCCGGCAAGGGCAACACCCTGCTCAACCACTGCGGCATCCGGCCCGACCTGCTCCCGTACACCGTCGACCGGAACCCGTACAAGCACGGCCGGTTCACCCCGGGCACCCGCATCCCGATCCTGGCGCCCGAGCAGATCGCCGCCGACCGGCCGGACTACGTGCTGGTCCTGCCGTGGAACCTGCGGGCCGAACTGGTCGAGCAGTTGTCCTTCGTGCACGAGTGGGGCGGCCGCCTGGTCTTCCCCATCCCGGAACTCAGCATCGTCGAGGGGGAGCGGTGAAGGTCGTCCTGTTCTGCGGCGGTTACGGGCTGCGGATGCGCAGCGGAGCCTCCGACGACGTGCCCAAGCCGATGGCGATGGTCGGCCCCCGGCCGCTGATCTGGCACGTGATGCGCTACTACGCCTACTACGGGCACACCGAGTTCATCCTCTGCCTCGGCTACGGCGCCCACCACATCAAGGACTTCTTCCTCAACTACCAGGAGACGACGTCCAACGACTTCGTGCTGCGGGGCGGGCGCACGGAACTGCTGTCGACCGACATCGCCTCCTGGACGATCACCTTCGCGCAGACCGGCATCGAGTCGCCGATCGGCGAGCGGCTGCGCCGGGTGCGCCACCACCTGGACGGCGACGAGATGTTCCTCGCCAACTACGCCGACGTGCTCACCGACGCGCCGCTGCCGGAGATGATCGACCGCTTCGCCGAGCGGGACGCCGGGGCGTCGATGATGGTGGTGCCGCCGCAGTCCTCCTTCCACTGCGTGGACCTGGGCGAGGACGGCCTGGTCGGGGGCATCACCGCGGTCAGCGACATGCCGCTGTGGGAGAACGGCGGGTACTTCGTGCTCCGCCAGGAGATCTTCGACCACATCCCGGAGAACGGCGACCTGGTCGCCGACGGCTGCACCGAACTCGCCAAGCGCGGCCGCCTGGTGGCCCACCAGCACCGCGGCTTCTGGAAGCCCACCGACACCGTGAAGGAGCGGGCCGCCCTGGACGCCGCCTACGCCCACGGCGACCGCCCCTGGGCCGTCTGGGAGCGGGACGGGGCCGCGGTGAGGCCCTCGTGATCCGGCTCGGCCCCGGGCCGCTGGAGCGGATCGCCGCCGTCGGCGCGCACTGCGACGACATCGCCATCGGCGCCGGCGGCACACTGCTGACGCTGTGCGAGGCGCGTCCCGGGCTGCGGGTGGACGCGCTGGTGCTCTCCGGTGGCGGCAGCGCCCGGGAGCAGGAGGAGCAGGCCGCGCTGGCCGCCTTCTGCCCCGGCGCCGACCTGCGGCTGACCGTGCTCAAGCTGCCGGACGGCCGGCTGCCCGCGCACTGGGAGGAGGCCAAGGCCGCCGTCGAGGAACTGCGCGGGCGCACCGACCCGCAGCTGGTCCTCGCCCCGCGCACCGCCGACGCCCACCAGGACCACCGCGGCCTGGCCCGGCTGGTCCCCACCGCGTTCCGCGACCACCTGGTGCTCGGCTACGAGATCGTCAAGTGGGACGCCGACCTCGGCCGCCCGACGGCCTACCAGCCGCTGAGCCCGGAGACCGCCGAACGCAAGGTGCGGCTGCTGCAGGAGCACTACCCCTCGCAGCGGCACCGTCCCTGGTACGACCGGGAGGCCTTCCTCGGGCTCGCCCGGATCCGCGGCATCGAATGCCACGCCCGCTACGCGGAAGCCTTCGACGCCACCAAAGTCACTCTCAACCTGGGGGGTTGAACCATGCGCGTACTGCTGACCGGACACCAGGGCTACCTGGGCACCGTGATGGCCCCGGTGCTCGCCGCCGCCGGCCACGACGTCGTCGGCCTGGACGCCGGCCTGTTCGCGGAGTGCGTCCTCGGCCCGAAGCCCGCGGACCCGCCGGGCCGGCGGGTGGACCTGCGCGACGTGACCGCCGAGCACGTGGCCGGGGTGGACGCCGTGATCCACCTGGCCGCGCTCTCCAACGACCCGCTCGGCTCGCTGGCGCCGGACCTCACCTACGACATCAACCACCACGCCTCGGTGCGGCTGGCCGAACTGGCCCGCGAGGCCGGGGTGAAGCGCTTCCTGTACGCCTCGACCTGCTCCGTGTACGGCGCCGCCGGCGGCGACGAGCTGGTGACCGAGGACGCCCCGCTGCGCCCGGTGACCCCGTACGCGGAGTCCAAGGTGCGGGTGGAGGACGACCTGCACGCCCTGGCCGACGGCGACTTCAGCCCGGTGTACATGCGCAACGCCACCGCCTTCGGCTACTCGCCCCGGCTGCGCGCCGACATCGTGCTGAACAACCTCGTCGGCCACGCGCTGCTCTCCGGCGAGGTGCTGGTGCTCTCCGACGGCACCCCCTGGCGCCCGCTGGTGCACGCCGCCGACATCGCCCGGGCCTTCACGGCCGCGCTGGAGGCGCCGCGCGAGGCGGTGCACGACCGGGCCTTCAACATCGGCAGCGAGGCCAACAACGTCACGGTCGCCGAGATCGCCGAGCAGGTCGCCGAGGCGGTGGCCGGCGCCCAGGTGGTGATCACCGGCGAGAACGGCGCCGACCCGCGCTCCTACCGGGTGGACTTCTCCGGGTTCCGGGCCGCCCTGCCCGGCTTCGACTGCGAGTGGACGGTCAAGCAGGGCGCGGTCGAACTCGCCGAGGCCTACCGGAAGTTCGGGCTGACCAGGGAGGACTTCGAGCGGCGGTTCACCCGGCTGGCGGTGCTCCGCGAGGCCACCGGCGCCGGCGCCGTCGACGACACCCTGCGGTGGCGCCGGTGACCGGGGTCGGGGAGCGGATGCACGCCCTGGTGGAGCGGCTGTACCCGCTCCGCCGGAGCATCACCGGCGACGGGGTGCGCGCCACCCTGGACGTCGTCGGCGAGTACCTCCCGCTGACGGTGCACGAGGTGCCGACCGGGACGCAGGTGCTCGACTGGACGGTGCCCCAGGAGTGGAACGTCCGGGACGCCTACGTCGCCGACGCCGCGGGCCACCGGGTCGTCGACCTCGCCGCGTCCAGCCTGCACGTGCTGGGCTACAGCGTGCCGGTCGCGGCCACCATGCCGCTGAGCGAGCTGCGCCCGCACCTGCACACCCTGCCGGACCACCCCACCTGGGTGCCCTACCGCACCAGCTACTACACCCCGGAGTGGGGGTTCTGCCTGGCCCAGGAGACCTTGGACGCGCTGCCCGAGGGCGACTACGAGGTGCGGATCGACTCCACCCTCGCGGACGGCCACCTCACCTACGCCGAGCACGTCGTCCCCGGGCAGGTCGCCGACGAGGTGCTGGTCTCCTGCCACGTCTGCCACCCCGCGCTGGCCAACGACAACCTGGCCGGCATCGCGGTGGCGACCTTCCTGGCCCGCGAACTGGCGGAGCGGACGCCGTACTACACCTACCGCTTCGTCTTCGCCCCGGGCACCATCGGGGCGATCACCTGGCTGGCCCGCAACCGGGAGCGGGTGGACCGGGTCAAGCACGGCCTGGTGCTGGCCTGCGCCGGGGACCGGGGGCAGCTGACGTACAAGCAGAGCCGGCGCGGCGACGCGGAGATCGACCGGGTGCTGCGGCACGTCCTGCGCACCTCCGAACGCCCGCACCGGGTCACCGAGTTCACGCCGTACGGCTACGACGAGCGGCAGTACTGCTCGCCCGGGTTCGACCTCGGCGTGGGCTCGCTCAGCCGGACCCCGTACGCCGGGTACCCCGAGTACCACACCTCGGCGGACGACCTGGACTTCGTGCGGCCCGAGGCGATGGCGGACACCCTCGCGGTCTGCCGGGAGGCCTTCGCCGTGCTCGACCGCAACCGGCGCTACCTCAACCTCAGCCCCTACGGCGAACCGCAGTTGGGCCGGCGCGGGCTGTACGACTCGCTCGGCGGGCGCAGCGACGCCAAGCAGGCCCAGCTGGCCATGCTGTGGGTGCTCAGCCTCGCCGACGGCGGGCACGGCCTGCTGGACGTGGCCGAGCGCTCCGGGCTGCCGTTCGACACCGTCGCCGCCGCGGCCGACGCCCTGCGGGGCGCCGGGCTGATCAAGGCGTGACGCCGATGACCACCGAGGAGGTGAGGGCGGCGGCACCGGCGGGCCGGGACGGGGCGCCGGCCCGGCCCGCCGGGCGGGGCGTGCTCGGCCGGGTGTCCTGGGGGCTGGCCGACCAGGCGGTCACCAGCATGATCAACTTCGCGGTGGGCATCTACGTCGCCCGGGAGCTGGGGGTGCACGCGTTCGGCGTGTTCAGCCTGGCCTGGCTGACCTACGGCGTGGTGCTCAACGTCTCCCGCGGGCTGGCCACCGACCCGCTGATGGTGCGGTTCAGCGGCGTGCCGGAGGCGACCTGGCGCGCCGCGGCGGCCCGGTCCTCCGGCACCGCGCTCGCCGTCGGCGCCACCCTCGGCGCCGTCTGCCTGCTGGTCGGGCTCGGCCTCGGCGGCGACGTGGGGCCCGCGTTCGCGAGCCTCGGCCTCGCCCTGCCGGCGCTGCTGCTCCAGGACTCCCGGCGGTTCGCCTTCTTCGCCGCCGGCACCGGGCGGAAGGCCTTCGCCAACGACCTGGTGCAGGGCCTCGCGCTGATCCCGGCCATGATGGTGGCGGCCCGGGTGGGCACCGTGGCCGCCTTCCTGCTGGCCTGGGGCGCCGCCGCGGCGGCCGCCGCCGGGTACGGCTTCCTCCAGTCCGGCGTCCGGCCCCGGGTCACCCAGGCCCGCGGCTGGCTGCGCGAACAGCGCGACCTCGGCAGCCGCTACCTGGTCGAGAACGTCAGCCTCAGCGGCGCCGGCCAGCTGCGGGCGTACGGGCTCGGTGCGATCGTCGGCGTCGGCGCGGTCGGTGCCGTCCGGGGCGCCGAACTCCTCCAGGGGCCGTTCCTCGCCCTGCTGATGGGCCTCTCCCTGGTCACCGTGGCGGAGGCCGCCCGGGTCCTGCGGCAGACACCGCGCCGGCTCGGCCGGTTCTGCCTGCTGCTCGGCGGCGGACAGGCCGGCGCCGCCCTGCTGTGGGGCTCGGCGCTGCTGCTGATGCCCGACCGGGCCGGACAGTTCGTCCTCGGCGACGTCTGGCACTCCGCCTCGCCGCTCATCCTCCCCGCCACCCTCGGCGTCGCGGGCGCCGGCCTCGGCAGCGGCGCGGCCGCCGGGCTGCGCGCCCTCGCCGCGGCCCGGCGCAGCCTGCGCTGCCAACTCTTCGCCTCCGCCTGCTACCTGGGCGGCGGGCTCGGCGGCGCCGCCGCGGCCGGCACCGTCGGCTCCGCCTGGGGCGTCGCCACCGCCACCGCCTGCGGCGCCGCCGTCTGGTGGCTCCAACTGCGCGCCGCCCTGCGCGAGCACCACCGCACCCCCGTCCCCGAAACGGTGGACGACATCCCCGAAGTGAGGACGCCTTGACCGCCGTTCCCCGACTGAGCATCGGCCTGCCCGTCTACAACGGCCAGGAGTACCTCGCCGAGTCGCTCGACGCCCTGCTCGGCCAGACCTACCAGGACTTCGAACTGGTCATCTCCGACAACGCCTCGACCGACGCCACCGAATCCATCTGCCGCGAGTACGCCGCGCAGGACTCCCGGATCCGCTACCTCCGGCTGCCCCGGAACATCGGCGCCGCGCCCAACCACAACTACGTCTTCACCCAGTGCCGCGGCGAACTCTTCAAGTGGGCCTCGCACGACGACCTCTACGCCCGGGACCTCCTGCTCCGCTGCGTCGAGGCGCTGGACGACCGGCCCGAGGTCATCCTCGCCCACTCCGGCCAGGCGGTCATCGACGAGCACGGCCGGGTGAAGGTCCCCTACGCGTACGGCCTCGCCACCGACTCCCCGCGCGCCCCGGAGCGCTTCCGCAGCCTGCTGTTCGAGCCCGGCGGCGACGACTTCTACGGGGTGATGCGGGCCGACGTGCTGCGCCGGGTCAAGCCGCACGACAGCTACCACCACGCCGACCGGACCTTCGTCGCCGAGATCACCCTGCACGGCCCCTTCCACCAGGTGCCGGAACTGCTCTACTTCCGCCGCGACCACCCCACCCGGGCCGAGCGGGCCAACCCCTCCAAGCGCTCCCGCTGCGTCAACCTGGACCCGCGCCGGGCCGGGCCGCTGCACCCCACGCCCCGGCTGCTCGCCGAGTACGTCTGGGGCTTCGCCGCGGCCGTCCGCCGGGCGCCGCTGTCCACCGCCGACCGGCGGGCCTGCTACGGCCACCTGGCCGCCTGGATGACCAGCCGGGCCCGGCCGGGCGCCGGCGAACGGGTCGAGGACCGCACCCCCGTGCCGTCCTCGGACGGCTCCGCCGCTTCCGTCGACGACCTGGTGGCCGGACGCGGGGGGAGGCGGGCATGACCGCGCGAACCCCGGTGCGCGTCGGGGTGTTCGGCCTGCTCGGCTCCGGCAACCTCGGCAACGACGGCTCGCTGGAGGCCGTACTCGGCCACCTCCGCGCCGAGCACCCGGACGCCGCGGTGGACGCGCTCTGCGGCGGCCCCGAGGTGGTCACCGCCCGCTACCGCATCCCCGCCACCCGGCTGCACTGGTACCGCGGCGAGTACCGCACCGCCTCCCGGGCCGGTGCCGTCCTCGGCAAGGGCCTGGGCAAGCTCGTCGACGCCGCCCGCACCGTCGCCTGGGTGCGCCGGCACGACGTGGTGATCGTCCCGGGCATGGGGGTCCTGGAGGCCACCCTGCCGCTGCGCCCCTGGGGCTTCCCGTACGCGCTGTTCCTGCTCTGCGCCTCCGGCCGGCTGCTGCGCACCCCGGTGGCGCTGGTCGGCGTCGGCGCCGCCCGGATCGGCAACCCGGCCACCCGGGCGCTGGTGCGCTGGTCCGCCCGGCTGGCCGCGCACCGCTCGTACCGGGACGAGCTGTCCCGCGACGCCATGCGGGCGATGGGCGTGGACACGGCACGCGACGCCGTGCATCCGGACATCGCCTTCGCCCTCCCGGCACCACCCGCCACCGGCTCCCCCGACGGGCGGGTCTGCGTCGGCGTCATGGACTTCCACGGCGGCGACGACGACCGTGCCCGGGCCGAGCAGATCCACCGGCAGTACCTCGACGGCACCACCCGCTTCGTCCGCGCGCTGGTCGAGGACGGCCGGCCGGTCCGGCTGCTCACCGGCGACGCGGTCGACGCCCGGGTGGTCGCCGCGATCGTCGAGGCCGTCGACTCCCCGCTGGTCACCGTCTCCGGGGCCGCCTCGCTGGCCGAGCTGATGGCCGAGACCGCCGCCGCCGACGCCGTGGTGGCCACCAGGTACCACAACCTGGTCTGCGCGCTGCGGACCGGCACCCCGACGCTCGCCCTCAGCTACGCGGCCAAGAGCGACGCGCTGATGGCCCGGATGGGGCTGGGGGAGTACTGCCACCCGGCCCGCGAGGTCGACGCCGACCGGCTGATCGAGCAGTTCCGGGAGCTGGAGAAGCACGCGACGGAGCTGCGGCAGACCCTCGCCGAGCGGAACCTGACGGCCACCCGCCGGCTCGACCACCAGTTCACCGCCCTGACCACGGCCGTCTTCCCGACCGCCGACTGACACCTTACGGAGACCTCATGAAGGCGACCGAAGTCCCGGCGATCGCCGGCGCCTACCTCTTCGAACCGACCCCCTACGCCGACGAACGCGGCTTCTTCTGCCGCACCTTCGACGCCGAGGTGCTCCGCTCGGTGGGCATCGACCCCGACGCCTTCGTCCAACACAGCGTCTCCCGTTCGGTGCGGGGCGTGCTGCGCGGCCTGCACCTGCGCTCCGGCGCCGGGGAGGCGAAGATCGTGCGCTGCTCGCACGGGGAGGTGTTCGACGTGGTCGTGGACCTGCGCCCCGACTCGCCGACCTACCGCAACGTGGCCACCTTCGAGCTCTCCGGCGAGACCCAGGCCAGCGTCTACATCCCGGCCGGGTGCGCGCACGGCTTCCAGGCGCTCACCGACGCCGACGTCTCGTACCGGATCGACCGCCCGCACGACCCGAGCGAGGACGTCACCATCGCCTTCGACGACCCGGAGCTGGCCGTCCCCTGGCCGCTGCCGGCCGAGTCGGTGTCCAAGCGGGACCGGGAGGCGCCGAGCCTCGCCGAGGTCCTGCGCGCGGAGGAGAACTGAGCGCCGTGACCGTCGACTTCACTCTTCCGAAATCCCGGGCGGCCAACGAGCGGCTGCACGCCCTGATCCCCGGCGGCGCCCACACCTACGCCAAGGGCGACGACCAGTACCCCGAGCACCTGGCCCCGGTCATCAGCCACGGCCGCGGCGCCCACGTCTGGGACGTCGACGGCAACCGCTACGTCGAGTACGGCTCCGGCCTGCGCTCCGTCAGCCTCGGCCACGCCCACCCGCGGGTGACCGAGGCCGTCCGGCGGGAGCTCGACCGGGGCAGCAACTTCACCCGCCCGTCCATCCTCGAACTCGAGGCCGCGGAACGCTTCCTGGACACCGTGCCCACCGCCGAGATGGTCAAGTTCGCCAAGAACGGCTCCGATGTCACCACCGCCGCCGTGCGCCTCGCCCGCGCCGTGACCGGGCGGACCCTGGTGGCCGTCTGCGGCGACCACCCGTTCTTCTCGGTCGACGACTGGTTCATCGGCACCACCCCGATGGACGCCGGGATCCCTTCGGCGATCACCGACCTCACCGTCTCCTTCCCCTACGGCGATCTCTCCGCCACCGAGGAACTGCTCACCCGCCACCGCGGCGAGATCGCCTGCCTGGTCCTCGAACCCGCCGGACACGCCGAGCCGCCGCCCGGCTACCTGGCCGGCCTGCGCGAACTCGCCGACCGGCACGGCTGCCTGCTGGTCTTCGACGAGATGATCACCGGGCTGCGCTGGTCCCCGGCGGGCGCCCAGGGCCTCTACGGCGTCGCCCCCGACCTCTCCACCTTCGGCAAGGCGCTCGGCAACGGCTTCGCCGTCTCCGCGCTCGCCGGGCGCCGCGACCTGATGGAACACGGCGGGCTGCACCACCCCGGCGACCGGGTGTTCCTGCTCTCCACCACCCACGGCGCCGAGACCCACGCGCTGGCCGCCGCGATGGCCGTCCAGAACACGTACGTCGAGGAGGGCATCACCGCCCGGCTGCACGCCCTCGGCGACCAACTCGCCGCCGGCGTACGGGAGGCCGCCGCCGGCATGGGCGTCGCCGACCACGTGCTGGTCCGGGGCCGGGCCAGCAACCTGGTCTTCGCCACCCTCGACGAACTGGGGCAGCCCTCCCAGCCCTACCGCACCCTCTTCCTGCGCCAACTCCTCGCCGGCGGGGTGCTGGCCCCCTCCTTCGTGGTGAGCAGCGCCCTGACGGACGCCGACATCGCCCACACCATCGACGCCGTCTCCGCCGCCTGCGCCGTCTACCGCAAGGCCCTCGACGCCGGCGACCCCACCCCCTGGCTCGGCGGCCGCCCGGTCAAGCCGGTCTTCCGGCAGCGGGTCTGAGCTACGTCGGGTCACCGGGCGCCGACCGGGCCGCCAGCCGGTCGGCGGCCCGGTCCACCAGCCATCCGGCGGGCGGGACCAGTGCCAGGGCGGTGCAGCCGCCGGCCAGGGTGTCGGTCGCGTAGTGGGCGCCCAGGGCTACCTGGGCCCAGGCCATGGCCGCCCCGGCGACCGCCACTGCGGCCAGCACCGGGAGCGGGCGGGCGTTCGGGCCCGCTGCGAGCAGTGCGAGGACGAGGGTCACTGCCGTCAGGAAAGCGGTGTGCCCGCTCGGGTAGGAGAGGTTGGCGTCGCCGTGGATGGTGCGGCCCACCAGGTGCTTGAGCAGCGTCGCCGCCAGCACCGGCAGGGCGACGCCGACGACCGCGAACACCGCGGCGCGGGGGCGCCGGAGCAGCAGGCAGCCCGCCGCCACGGCTCCGACCAGCAGCGCGGCGCCCAGCGGTTCCCCCAGGGAGTCCAGGCCGCGGGCGGCGTAGCGCCACGGCGGTTCCACCCCGTACACCGCGTCCTGGATCCGCCCGTCCACCGGGCCGGGCTCGCCCTTTCCCGCGTACCAGGCCCCGAGCAGGACCACCACCAGTGCGGCGAGCCCCGAGGCGAGTCCGAGCCACCCGTGCAGCACCACCAGCGATGGCTCCGCGCGCCCGGCCGGTGCGGCCTCGCCCCGACGGACGCGTTCGCGCGTGGTGCCGGTGCCCGGTCCGTTGCGGTCGGCCGATCCCACGCGCGCCCCCGTCGTGTCCAGGTGTCGTCCGGTCGCGGCGAGAGGATGACGGAGTGTCAGATCGTGCTTTCCGTACGCCACTTGCCCGGAGGGTCGGGACCCAGGATACGGGTGCGCTACCCGCCCAGCACCCCGTTCGCCCGCAGGGCGGCGATGCGGGTGGCGGGGTAGCCGAGGGCGCGCAGGGCGGAGTCGGTGTGGGCGCCCAGCTCGGGGACGGGCCCCATCGGGAGTTCGACCTCCGCGAAGTCGAACGGGGGCAGCAGGGAGCGGACCTCGCCGGCCGGGGTGGCCACCGGGCGCCAGCGGTCGCGGGCGGCGAGCTGGGGGTGGTGCAGCAGGTCGCCGATGCCGTTCAGCCGGGCCGAGGCGATCGCGAGGGCGTCCAGGCGCTTGACGGCCTCCTCGGCCGTCATGGTCGCCGTCCGGCCGCCCACCAGCGCGTCGACCAGCCGGCGGCGCCGCACCCGGGCGACGTTGGTCGCCCACTCGGGGTGGTCGGCGAGGTCCGGGCGGTCCAGGAAGCCGGTGGCGAGCCGGGCCCACTCGCGGTCGTTCTGGATGCCGATCATGACCTCGTGGCCGTCGGCCGTCGGGTAGGCGTCGTAGGGGGCGATGGCCGGGTGGGAGAGTCCGGCGCGGCCCGGTGCCCGCCCGGTGCCCTGGGTGTGGTGGAGCTGGTGGCCCAGCCACTCGGCGGTCGCCTCGAACATCGACACCTCGATCGCGGTGCCGCGTCCGCTGCCGGCCCGGCCGAGCAGGGCGGCGAGCGTCGCCGTCAGGGCGTACATCCCGGCGGCGATGTCCGAGGTGGGCACGCCGGTCTTGGCGGGCCGCTCCGGCTGGCCGGTCACCGAGGCGAGCCCGGACTCGCACTGGATCAGCATGTCGTAGGCGCGCTTGTCCCGGTACGGGCCGCCGGTGCCGTAGCCGGACAGGTCGACGGTGACCAACCGGGGGTGCCGGGCCCGCAGTTCGGCGGAGCCGAAGCCGAGCCGGGCGGCCGCCCCGGGGGCCAGGTTCTGCAGGAAGACGTCCGCGCCGGCCACCAGGTCGGCCAGCACGGCGCGGCCCTCGGGCGCCTTGAGGTCGAGGACGACCGACTCCTTGCCGCGGTTCAGCCAGACGAAGTGGCTGGCCAGGCCGTTGACGCTGCGGTCGTACCCGCGCGCGAAGTCGCCGCCGTCCGGGCGCTCGATCTTCACCACCCGGGCGCCCAGGTCGCACAGGTGCCGGGTGGCCAGCGGCGCGGCCACCGCCTGTTCCAGCGCGATCACCGTGGTGCCGGTCAGCGGCAGCGACATCCGGACTCCCTCCCTGGCGGATCCCCGAGCCCTACCCGCCCCCGGCGGCGTTCAGTCAGCGGTGTTCGGTCAGCAGCGATCCGGCAGGCCCGGGTCCGGCGCGGGGGACGCCTCGTCCAGCCCGGTGAGGGCGTCGCGCAGCGCCGCCCTGGTGGTGATGCCCAGCTTGGGGAAGATCCGGTACAGGTGGGCGCTGACGGTCCGGGGGGACAGCCGGGTCTGCTCGCCGATCTCCTTGTTGGTCAGGCCGCCCGCGGCCAGGTCGGCGATCCGGCGCTCCTGCCAGGTCAGCAGGCTCGCGGTGCGCGCCGCCGGCCGGGTCGGGACGCCGCCGACCCGCAGTTCGGCCCGGGCCCGGGCGGCCCAGGCGACCGCGCCCAGCCGCTCGAAGGAGTCGGCGGCCGGGGCGAGGAACTCCCGTGCCACGGTGGCGCCCCGGGCGCGGCGCACCCGGATGCCGTGCGCCAGGCGGATCCGGGCCAGCTCGAACGGGAAGTGTGCCGCGGCCGGGTGGGAGACGGCGTGCGCGTAGGCCCCGGCGGCCTCGTCCTCGTCCTCGGCGGTCATGGCCAGGGCCCCGTGGGTGACCAGGGACAGCCGGGGGGAGACGGCGGGCAGGCCGGCCTCCCGGGCGGCCAGCGCGTGGGCGCGGGCCTGCGCGGTGCGCCCGGTGTGGACGGCGGCCTCGACGAGGTCGAGCAGGGTGCGGGAGGCCTGGTGGGCGTAGGGCTGGAAGGCGCCCGGCGCGGTGATGCCGATGGCCTGGAGGTACGCGCCCTCGTAGTCGCCGTCGCTCAGCGCCGCGGTGGTGCCGGCCGCGTCGGCGAGCTGGGTGAGGAAGCCGATGCCGCGCGGGCGGGCCCAGGCGTCGACCACCGCCTGGAGCTCGCGCGCGGTCGCCGTCTGCCCGCGCATCGCGGCGAGTTGGGCCAGGTAGGCCCGGGTCTGCTGGGCGAACAGCTCGTGCCCGTGCTCGTCGGAGCGCAGCAGGGCCCGCCGCCCGGTCCGTTCGGCGGCCTCCCACTCCCCGACGGCCATCTGGTCCAGCATGATCAGGTGCAGCATCACCATGCCGGTGGAGACCGCGCCGGTCTCCAGCTCGCGGGAGACGACGCGCTGCAGGTGCGGGCGGAGCGGGCTGAGGACGTCGAGGTGGTAGGCGGAGACGGCCAAGCGGGCGACGTCCCAGGGCTCCTGGCCCGGCAGGTCGGCGGCGGCTCGCTCCACCGGTGCGGTCCAGCCGGCGCCGTGGCGGACGACGTCGCTCCAGGTGGCGCTGTAGATCCGGGCCCGCTCGCCGACCCGTTCGCCGAGCGTGGCGAGCAGGGCGTGGGTGCGTTCCCACAGGGTCCGGTCGGCGGCGAACTGGCTGGTGGCGAGCAGCAGGGCGAGCAGCCGGTCCAGCACCTCGGGGTCGTACCCGGCGGTGGGGTCGGCCGCCGAGTCGGCAGTTCCGCCGACCAGCCGTTCGACGGCGGCGGCGATCTGCCGGTGGGTGGAGCGCACGTCGCCGTCCTGGTAGAGCGCCTGGTAGCCGGAGGCCAGTGCGGCGGCGGGGGAGCGGTCGGCGTCGGGCCCGGGGTCGGCCCGCAGGATCCGGCGGGCGTGGCCGAGGCGGGCCGCGTGCCCCGCGATGAACGCCGCGCCGCCGGGACCGCTCCGCCGGGTGCTCGCTCAGCTCGGCGGCGCGGGTCAGCCAGGTCACCGCCGTCAGCGCGCCGCCGCGGCGGGTCGCGGACTCGGCGGCGGCCTCCAGGACCCGGGCCACCTCCTCGTCCGGGTCCAGGGTGGCCTCGGCCAGGTGGGCGGCCCGCCGTTCGAGGTTGTCCCGGTGGAGCAGCGCCAGCGTCCGGTGGGCCTCGCGGCGCTGGTTGGGGGTCGCCAGCTGGACGACGCTGGAGCGCACCAGCGGGTGCCGGAAGGCGAACTCACCGGTGGCGGGCTCGATCACCAGCAGGCCGCGGGCGACGGCCTCGTCGGCGTCGCGCATCCGGTACCGGCCGGCGGGGCCCGCCGCGTCGCCGGGTCCGGCCGCGACGCCGTCGAGGGCGCCCTTGAGCAACTCGGCCCGGACGGCGGCGTCCAGGGCGGCGATCCGGGTGCCGTAGAGGTACTGGAGGCGCCGGGACGGCGAGGCGCCGCGCAGGGCCTGCGGGTCGGCGGCGGCACGTTCCGGGTGGCGGCCGGCCGTGTGGCCGGGCAGTTCCAGCAGGGCGAGCGGGTTGCCCTGGGCCTGGTCCAGTACGAGGCGGCGCGACTGCCGGTCCAGCGCGGGGTAGTGGCCGTCGAGCAGGAGGGCGGCGTCCTCGTCGGTGAGGGTGCCGACGGCCAGCTCGGGCAGTGCGGCGGTGTCGAAGGGGGAGGCGATGTCGGAGCGGACCGCGAGCAGCAGCTTCAACCGGCTGCCGGTCAGTCGGCGGCCGACGAATCCGCAGACCGCGGCGCTGGAGTCGTCCAGCCACTGGCCGTCGTCCAGGACGAGGAACAGCGGTTGCTCGACCGAGGCCGAGGACAGCAGGCCGAGCACCGCGATGCCGAGGGTCATCAGGGAGGGCGGCGTGCCCCCGGCGCCGGTGTGGCCGAAGACGGCGTCGAGGGCCGCCCGGGAGTTGTGCTCCAGTCCGGCGGTGTGCGGCAGCAGCGGGTAGAGGAGCTGGTGCAGTCCGGCGTACGGCAGTTCCGACTCCGCCTCGACCCCGGTGGCCCGGACCACGAGCCGCCCCTCCCGGACGGCCAGGTCGGCGGCGTAGTCGAGCAGGGTGCTCTTGCCGACCCCGGTCTCGCCGCGGAGGAGGAGGGTGCGGCCCTCCACGGAGCGTGCGAACTCGGCGAGTTGCTCGCGTTCGCTGTCCCGACCGAGCAACGGCACGGCTGATCCCACGGTCCAGTTCCCTCCCCGATCGAACCTCCAGGTCGTTCGAAGACCGCGAGCCATGGACGCCGGCCAACTTTCAACTACCTGGTTGGTTGATTACACCCGGACAAGGAACCCGCTGTCAACCAACCGGTTAGTCGGTGCTGGGCTAAGGTCTGCGCATGCAACGCGACGCCGAAGCCACCAAGCAGAGACTCATCGCGGCCGGGCGGGCCGAGTTCGCCGCCCACGGACTCCACGGCGCCCGGGTCGACCGCATCGCCGAATCCGCCCGGAGCAACAAGGCGCAGATCTACCACTACTTCCACAGCAAGGTGGGCCTCTTCGACGCGGTCTGGAACTCCGCGGTGGAGCAGATCATCGGCAGCCTGCCCTTCGACGGGGACGAGGACCTCCCCGAGTTCGCGGCCCGGCTCAGCGACATCTACGCCGAGCACCCGGAGATCCCCCGGCTGATCACCTGGCAGAACCTGGAGCGCGGCGACGAGGCGCTCAACGGCTACGCCGTCGACGAGGTCCGCAGGCGGACCGGCATCCTCGCCGACGCCCAGGCCCGGGGCGTGGTGTCGGACCGGTTCGAGGCCCGGTTCCTGTTCGCGCTGATGGTCCACCTCGCCATGCTGTGGCCCGCGATGGCCCCCGAGGTGCGCACGGTGGTGGACTTCGACGACGCGGCGCAGCGCCGGGAGCTGGTCCGGCGGGTGGCCGCCGGGCTGCTGGAGTGACCCGGGCCGCGCACCGTTCGCGGTGAGCCGGTCCGGACGTAGGGCGTCACCGGACGTACGGAGTCATTCGACCGATCCCGCCTCCGTACCGGCACCGGTGATGTGCAGTCAGATGACCGATGCCGCGCCACCGCCCCCCGCGGCAGGGTGGAGGCGGGTAGGACCCGGCGGGGTCCGAATCGTTCGGCATCCCGGCACACCCACGGAAGGCGGTTCCCACATGTCCACTTCGAAGAGGATGCTCCGCGGCTCGGCCGCGGCGGCCGTCGCGGTCGCGGCCCTGATCGGTCTCGGTGCCGGTTCGGCGCAGGCGGCCGGCTGGCCGCCGTTGCAGCCGGGCGCGCACCTGTACACCGGCACCGACGGGAGCGGCGCGGTGACCACGGTCGACCTGGGCGACCTCGGCACCTGCCACACCCTGGCGGCGCCCGTCCGCTCGGTGCAGGTCGCCGACGGCTCCGCGTCCGTGGTGCTGTACCCGGGCCGGGGCTGCGCGGGTGCGGTCCCGTGGGGCACCGGCTCGCTGGCCCAGTCCAACACGCCCTGGGCGATGCTGAGTTACCGGGTGGTCCCGGCCTGACGGAGGCCGGGGCGCGGTGACGGACGCCGGTGCCGGGGGTGCGAGCCGCGCCCCCGGCACCGGCGTTCCCCGGCGCTGTCAGCGCGCCTGGGCCCAGTCGTAGAGGCGGTGGGCGCTGTCACCGAAGCGGGTGGCGTAGAGCGTGCCCGGCTGCCCGCCCACGAGTTCGTCGGTGGTGGTGGTGACGCCGACGACGGTTCCGGAGCCGGTCCGGGTGTCGAACCGGGCCAGGTGCGGGCCGCCGCTCGCCCCGTGGCCCATGTTGCAGGACTCGCCCCACAGCAGGGCCGCCTTGGGGCTCTGCCGGTTCGGGCCGGCGCAGTGGATCATGCGCGAACCGGCGTACTGGGCCGCGGGATCGTTGAGGCGGTCCTTCGGGTAGCCGAAGGCGTGGACGAACTCCGCGTCGACGGGATCGGAGAACGCGATCCGCTGGTTCCCCGTGACGTCCGCCAGCCGCCGCCCGTCGGGAGACGGGTTCCCCACCAGGACCCCCGTGTCGAAGCCGGCCGCGGCGACGTCCGAGGAACTCGTGCCGTTCCGGTCGGCGTCCCAACGGGAGGACGTCGCCATGGACTTGATGCTGAACCCGCCGAGCGGTTTGGTCCCGTTGCGGTAGCCGGGCACGAAGTAGACGTTGTGCGTCCAGGTGCCGTCGGCGGTGGGCGCCCCGACGCCCCGCAGGCAGTGCGCCGCGGTGACGAGGGTGCTGCGGTTCGCGCCGGTGACGACGGTCGCGGTGCAGCTGCCGTCGTAGCCGTCGGAGAAGGTGAAGAAGAGCCGGCCGACGCTCCTGTTCACCGCGCCGCCGTGGGTCCAGACCGCCCCGGGATCCGGGGTGCTGGGGGCGAGCGGGCGCGGGTCGTCGGGCGTGTTGTCGTCCGCGGGCACGGGGGTGTTCTCGGGGACCATGGCGCCCGCCAGCTTCATCCGGTCGGCCGTCCAGTAGGCGTCGATCCGGTTGCGCTCCTGCGGGGTGGTGGCGCCGGCGTGCGAGGTGACGGTGTCCGGCTCCGCGGCGAGGGCTGCGGTGGGCAGCAGGGCCGCCGCGGTGGCCGCGCTCAGCAGGAGGGCTGCTGCGGTGGGGAGTCGGCGGGGGAGTGCTCGGCGTGTGGTTGACATCGTCGCCCATCTCGGTCGGTGCGGTCGGTGGGCAGGGGCGGCCGCGGTCCGCCCCTGCTCACCGGGGATGTCCGGCACTGTACGAACGGAACGTCAGGTCCGTGTCTGGACCGCGTATCGCCCGTCCATCGGTAGCGTCAGGTTCCGGTAACGGCGGCGCGGCCCGGCAGCGGTGCCCGCTGCTCACTCCGGTCCGGCTCCAGCCGCAGCTCGCGGCCCTGCCAGCGGCGGCGCAGCCAGCGGTCGTGGCTCGCGACGACGATCGCGCCGGGGCCGGTGCCGAGGGCGTCCTCCAACTCGTCGCACAGGCGCGGGGAGAGGTGGTTGGTGGGCTCGTCGAGCAGCAGCAGCCGGGGCGGGTGGGCGACCAGGAGGGCGAGGGCGAGGCGGCGGCGCTGCCCGAGGGAGAGACGGGCCACGGGCTTGTCGAGGTCCGCCGGGTGCAGCAGGCCGAGGGACGCCAGCGGCACCCGCTCGGCGCGGGCCGGGCCGAGGGCGAGCCGGTAGGTGTCGTGGACGGTGCGGTCGGGGCGGTCGAACGCGGTGTCCTGGGTGAGCAGGCCGACCGTCAGCCGGGGGTGGCGGTGGAGCGTGCCCCCGGCCGGGAGGCGGCCGGCCAGCACCGCGAGCAGGGTCGACTTGCCCGTGCCGTTGCCGCCGGTGACGAGCAGTCGGTCGGTGGCCGTGACGTCGAGGTCCGGCAGCGGGGGCCGGCCGGGGACCCGGACGCCCCGGAGGGACACCAGGGGCTCCGGGGTCTCCGAGGTCTCCGAGGTCTCCGGGGTCTGCGCTGCGACGAGGGCGTCCGGCGCGGCCAGGGCGTCGGCCGCGAACCGCAGCGGGCGCGGCGGCTCGGGCACCTGGGCGCGCTCCAGCTCCGCCAGCCGGCGGGCGGCGTTGCGCACCCGGCGGGCGACCTGGCTCTGCACCCGGCCGGCGCGGTGCCCGTAGCCCATCTTCTCGTGGTCGCGCGGTCCCCGGTCCGGGGCGACCAGGTGCGCGGTGACGCCGGCCGAGTGCCGCAGCTGCGCCAACTCCTCCTGCTCCTCGGCGTACCGGAGCTCCCAGCGCTCCCGCTCGGCGCGCTGCGAGCCCAGGTAGGCGGAGTAGGCGCCGCCGAAGCGGACCGGGCCGTCCACCGTCGGGTCGAGGTCGATCAGGTGGGTGCAGACGGCGTCGAGGAAGGCCCGGTCGTGGGTGGCGACCAGCAGGGTGCCGGGGTGCGCGCGGAGCTGTCGCTCCAGGAAGGCGGCGGCGCCGTCGTCGAGGTGGTTGGTGGGCTCGTCCAGCAGCAGTGCGGACGGCCGGCGGACGAGCAGCGCGGCCAGGGCGAGCCGGCCGCGCTGTCCGCCGGACAGCGAGCCGAGCGGGCGGCCGTGTCCGGGGGCGCCGGGGCCGAAGGCACCGAGGCCCAGTCCGTCCAGGACCAGGGCGGCGCGGCGGTCGGCGTCCCAGGACTCCCGGTACTGGGCCTGTTCGAGCCGCCGGCCGTAGGCGTCCAGGAGGTCCCCGTGGCCGGGGTCGGTGTCCGGGACGCGGGCGATCTCCGCGCCGAGCCGGTCGAGTGCGGCGAGGTCCGCGCGGGCCTCGCGGAGCGCGTCGTCCAGGACGGAGGCGACGGAGGCGGAGGCCGGGAACGGCAGCTCCTGGTGCAGGAAGCCGAGGTCCGCGGGGCGCGAGACGGTGCCGGAGTCGGGTTCGTCCAGGCCGGCGAGCACCCGCAGCAGGGTGGACTTCCCGGCGCCGTTCTCCCCGATCAGGCCGATCCGTTGGCCGGGCGAGGCGGTCAGGCCGAGGCCGTCGAGGACGCGGCGGCCGTCGAGGTTGCGGACGAGGTCATGGGCGAGCAGGGCGTGCTGGAGCACGGGGATCCTTCCGGGGGAGGCGTCGGGCCCCGGCGGTCCGCGGGAAGGGCGGAGCTCTGCCCGTGGGCGGGCGCCGGGGAAAGGGGTACGACGAGGCGGACCACTTCGGCGGTGCTCCTGAGCACCCGCCGGTGGCCGTCAGCTCCGGGGCTCACCCGGAGATGTCGTCGTCACCCGCCACGTCTGCCGCTCCTCGCTCCTCCGGCCGTACCCGGACGGCCGGCTGACTGCATGCTGACTGCACGTCACGGCGACTCTAGCAGGGGCGGGGCCGGTGCCGTCACCGGTCCGACAGGTGACGGGAACGGGCCGTTCGGAGCCCCCGTCCGGTCAGCCGAGCCGGTAGCGGACGGGGAGGGTGAGCACGCCGCGGATGATCCCGGAGCCGATCCAGTCGAGCGAGTCCACCGGGACGGCGAGTTCCAGCTCCGGGACACGGGCGAGCAGGACGCGCAGGGCGATGGTGGCCTCCAACCGGGCGAGCGGGGCGCCGAGGCAGTGGTGGATGCCGTGGCCGAAGGCGAGGTGGCGGGCGTCGGGTCGGGCCACGTCGAGGGCGGCCGGGTCGCCGGAGCCGGTCTGCGGGGCGTCCTGGCCGGCGGAGCCGAGGGCAACCACGACCACGCCGCCCCGGGGGATCCTCACCCCGCCCAGGTCCAGGTCCTGCGCCGCGTAGCGGTTGGTGGAGCGCTCCACGGAGGTGTCGTGGCGCAGGAACTCCTCCACCGCGCCGGGCAGCAGCTCCGGCCGTTCGCGCAACCGCCGTAGCTGGTCCGGGTGCTGGAGCAGGGCGAGTTGGGCGTTGCCGAGCAGGTTGACGGTGCTCTCGTGGCCCGCGACGACCAGCATCAGCGCGGTGCCGACCAGCTCCTCCTCGGTGAGGCGGCCCGCCTCCCGGTCGCGGACGGAGACCAGGGCGGACAGCAGGTCGTCCTGCGGGTGGCGGCGCTTGGCCGCGACCAGGTCGGCCAGCAGGTGGTGCAGCGCGGCCAGCGCGGGGCGGTGCTCGGGGGAGGCGGGCCGCAGCGCCTGCGCGGACCAGTGGCGGAAGTCGCGGTGGTGCGCGGCCGGGACGCCGAGGAGCTCGGCGATGACGGTGGCGGGCAGCGGGGCGTTGTAGGCCTCGACGAGGTCGGCCGTGCCCGCGGGCGGCAGGGCGTCGAGCAGCCGGTGGGCGATCTGCTCGATCCGTGGGGCGAGTTCGGCCGTGCGGCGCGGGGTGAAGGCGGCCGCGGCGAGGCGGCGCAGCCGGGTGTGCTCGGGCGGGTCGGCCTCCATCATCTGGGCGCCGAGGCCGACGGCGGGCCGGTGCAGGACGAAGCCGGCCGCGTCGAGGGCGTCGGCGGCGGGGGTGGCGTCCTTGAGCAGGCCGGGGTGGGTCAGCGCCGTCCTGGCGAGGTCGTGGCCGACCACCACCCAGCCCTCCAGGCCGGGTTGGAACTCGGCCCGGTGGATCGGGCCGAGCTCCCGCAGCCGGGCGTACCGGGCGGGGGCGTCCGCCTTGAAGGCGGCGTCGAGGACCACCGTGGCCGGCCTGTGGGCGGGTTCGTCGTTCGCGTCCATGGGAGCGACTCCTGTCGGGGGAAGGGAGGTCGGCGGGGGGTGGGACCGGGCCGACGTCCGTGACCTGGGGGTCTCCATCCTTCGGGCGGCCGGGGAGCCCCGCATCGGTCATCTGACGTCCGGGCCGGTCGGCGGCGGGCCGCTCCATGACTGCACGTCGGTTCCGGAGTCATCTGACCGAAGCCCCGGCACCCGCCGGTGGGCCACGGTGGTGGCAGCACGAACCACCCATGAACCACCGACGTGCGCCCGACGCGCATACGACGCGCACGCGATGTGCCGATCGACAGGAAGAGGCCCCGGATGGCCAGGTCAGAGATCCGCTTCGACAGCGCCGGCATCGAGATCGCCGCGCACCTGTACCTCCCCGACACCCCGGCCCCCGGTCCGCGCCCGGCCCTGGTGGTCGGCCACCCGGGGACGGGGGTGAAGGAGCAGGCGTCCGGCACCTACGCGCGGCTGCTGGCCGGGCGGGGCTTCGTCACCCTCGCCTTCGACGCGGCCCACCAGGGCGAGTCCGGCGGTCTGCCGCGCGGGCTGGAGGACCCGGCCCAGCGGGTGGAGGACTTCAAGGCCGCCGTGTCCCACTTGGTCACCCGCCCGGAGGTGGACGCCGAGCGGATCGGCCTGCTCGGCATCTGCGCGTCCGGCGGGTACTCCCTGGCCGCCACCGGCGGCGACAGCCGGGTCCGGGCGGTGGCCGCCGTGTGCACCGCCGACCCGTCCCGCCAGTTCCGGCTCGGCGCCGACGGCGGCCAGGACCCGGCCGTCTTCCGGGCCCTGCTGGACGCGGCCGCCCGGGCCCGCACCGCCGCCGCCCGGGGGCAGGACCCCGGCGGGCTGACGGTGTTCCCGGAGACGGCCGAGCAGGCGCGCGAGCTCGGCGGCGAGCACGGCGCCGAGGGCTTCGCGTACTACTGCACCTCACGCGGCGCGCACGAGCGGTCCGCGAAGTCCCTGGCCTGGGAGAGCGTCGACCGTCTGGCCGGCTACGACCCCTTCTTCGCCGTCCCGCTGATCGGCCCGCGCCCGATCCTGCAGATCGTCGGCGAGCGTGCCGTCACCGCCTGGATGGCCGTCGAGGCCCACCAACGCGCCACCGGACCAACCGAGTTGCACCGGATCGCGGGCGCGAGCCACGTCGACCTCTACGACCGGCAGGAGTACATCGACCGGGCCGTCGACAAGCTGGCCGGCTTCTTCACCGCCCACCTGGACGCCGCGCACTGAACGGCCGCGCCGGTGCCCCGGCGTCCGCACCGCACCTCCCGTCCCCTTCCGAACCTGAGGAGTCCTCGATGGCAGCATCCGGAAACACCAGCACCAACCGCCCCTCCACCGGCCGACGCCGCTTCCTCGGCCTCGCCGCGGCCGGTGTCGTCGCCGGGCAGGTCGGCGTGTCCGCCCAGGCCCAGGCGCAGACCCCGAACGCGGCCCTGGCCCCGACGTCGGCCCCGGCACCCGCCCCGGCTCCGCGGCCCGTGCCGGGCATCCGCCCCTTCCGCATCAAGGTCCCGCAGAGCGAGCTCGACGAACTCCGCCGCCGCGTCCGGGCGACCAGGTGGCCCGACCGCGAGACCGTCGACGACCGCAGCCAGGGCGCCCAGCTGGCGAAGCTGCGCCCGCTGGTGGAGCACTGGGGCACCCGGTACGACTGGCGGACCGTGGAACGGCGCCTCAACGGGCTGCCGCAGTTCGTCACCGAACTCGACGGACTGGACGTCCAGTTCGCCCACATCCGCTCCCCGCACCCCGGCGCGATGCCGATGCTGATGACCCACGGCTGGCCCGGCTCGATCGTCGAACTGCTCAAGGTCATCGGCCCGCTGACCGACCCCACCGCCCACGGCGGCCGCGCCGAGGACGCGTTCCACCTGGTGCTGCCGACCCTGCCCGGCTACGGCTTCTCCGGGAACCCCGGCAAGGCCGGCTGGAACTTCGCCCGGATCGCGCGGGCCTTCCACGCGCTGATGCTGCGCCTCGGCTACCCGGAGTACGTCTCGCAGGGCGGCGACCACGGCGCGATCCTCTCCGAGGTGCTCGCCGTCCAGCAGCCGAAGGGGCTGCTCGGCATCCACGTCAACATGCCGGGGACCGTGCCGGAGGACCTGCTGCGCCGGCTGCGCAACTTCGACCCGGCCCCGGCGAACCTGTCGGCCGAGGAGGTGCGGGCGTACGACCGGCTGCTGCACTTCTACCGCGACGGCTTCGGCTACGCGGCGATGATGAACCGCAGCCCGCAGACGATCGGTTACTCCCTCACCGACTCCCCGGTCGGCATGGCGGCCTACTACTACGACAAGTTCGCGGAGTGGACGGACTCCGACGGCGAGCCCGAGAAGGTCCTCACGTACGACGAGATGCTGGACGCGATCTCGCTGTACTGGCTGACCGGCACCGGTGCCTCCTCGTCCCGGCTGTACTGGGAGGGCACCCGGGCCGGCGGCGGACCGTTCAACGCGGTGCCGATCCCGAAGCTGCCGGTCGCGGTGACGGTCTTCCCCGCCGAGATCTACCCGGCGCCGCGCAGTTGGGGCGAGCGGACCTTCGGCAACATCATCCACTGGAACGAGGTCGACCGCGGCGGCCACTTCGCCGCCTGGGAGCAGCCGCAGCTGCTGGCCGAGGAACTCCGCACCGCCTTCCGCGCGCTGCGCTGACGCATCGGCCCCGGAGCAGCGCTCCGGGGCCGACCCGGGGCCGACGGCGGGAAGGCGGGCGGATCGGGAGGGCGGATCGGGGGCGCCGCCCTCCCTGCTCAGGGCCGCCGGTCAGCGGGTGGCGCGGGCGGCCTGCTCGACGACGCCCGCCACCACGCCGGGGTGGGACACCGCGACGGAGTGCGACGCGGCCACCTCGGTGGTGTGGGCGTGGGCCCGCCCGGCCATGAACCGCTGGGCGTCGGCCGGGATGTTGCGGTCCTCGGTGGTGATGACGTCCCAGCTGGGGACGGTCTGCCAGGCGGCGGAGGTGGCCTGCTCGGTCAGCGCCGCCTGGGCGATCGGCCGCTGGGCGGCGGCCGCCAGCGCGGCCCGGTCGGCGGGGACGTCGGCGGCGAACTGGGCCCGGAACCGGTCCTGCCGGATGTACAGGTCGGTGCCGGTGCTGCCGTCGGCGTTGGTGACCGGTACCGGGTCCAGCGCGCCGGACAGGGTCGAGCCCGGGAACGCGTCGGTCAGCTGGAGCGCGGACTCGCCCGGCGCGGGCAGGAACGCCGCGACGTAGACCAGCGCCTTGACCTGCGGCCGGCCGACGGCGGCTGCGCTGATCACCGAGCCGCCGTAGGAGTGGCCGACCAGGACGACGGGGCCCTTGACGTGGTCGATCACGCTGCGCAGCGCGGCCGCGTCGGAGGCCGGGCCGCGCAGCGGGTTGGCGGCGGCCACCACCGGGTAGCCGTCGTGGCGCAGCCGGGCGACGACGCCGTCCCAGCTGGAGCCGTCGGCGAACGCGCCGTGCTCCAGGACGACGGTCGGCTTCGGGCCCCGGTCGGCGGCCGCGTCCTCGGTCGCGGCGCTCGCGGTGCCGGCGACGGCGAAGGCGATCGCGCCGACCCCGGCGGCGGCACCGGTGGCGAGGCGACGCAGGCGGCCGTGCTCAAGGCTGAACATGCAAGTGCTCCAAGGGGTTTCGAACGGTGAGTGGATCCAGCGGGCCCCACTGTGGTCCGCCGTCCGGGCCCGGCGCATCGGTCATGTGACTCCATCCTTCCGGCCGCTCGGGCGCGCCCCGGGCGGTGTCGGCGGAGCGTCAGGTGACTGATGTGCCGTCACCGTCGGCGCGGCCAGAGTGAGGGGGCCAAGCCCGATACCGAGGAGAGATCATGAAGAGACGGTTCCTGGCCGTCGTCGCGGCGGCCGTCCCCCTGGTCGCCGCCGCTGCGGTGTCCACTCCGGTGAGCGCGTCACCGGAGCTCGCCGCCGCCGTCAGCGCCACCACCGTGAGCACCGGCGCGAGTGCCACCGCCACGAGTGCCACGGCCACGAGCGCCACCGCCGGCTCGTCGGCGTTCAGCTGCGCCCCGGCCGGGATCCCGGCCCCGGCGGGCACCGCCGTGGAGTCCGTCACCGCGGTCGCGGTGCCGGCGGGGACCTTCCAGGTGCCCGGGGAACCGCCGCTCGGCGGCTTCCCGGTGCCCGACGTCCCGGCGCACTGCGAGGTGACGGTCACCCTGACCCACCCCGGCGCGAACGACCACGCCAAGGTCAACGTCTGGCTGCCGCAGGCGGGTTGGAGCGGCCGCTTCCAGGCGGTGGGCGGCAGCGCCTACGCCGCCGGGGACAACGGGGCCGGGCTCGCCGCGGCCGTCAAGCAGGGCTACGCCGCCGCCACGACCGACGCGGGTGTCGGCGGGGCCCTGGACACCAGCTGGGCGCTGGACGCCGCCGGGCGGGTCGACACCGCGCTGCTGGACAACTTCGCCTCCCGCTCGGCGCACGAGATGGCGCTGGTCGGCAAGGAGGTGGTGGCCGCGGCCTACGGGCGGGCGGCGTCCTACTCCTACTGGAACGGCTGCTCCACCGGCGGCCGCCAGGGCTACCTGGAGGCCCAGCGCTACCCGACGGACTTCGACGGCATCAAGGCCGCCGCGCCGGGCGTCAACTGGAACCAGTTCGAGGTGGCCACCCTGTGGCCCCAGGTGGTGATGAACGAGACCCGCACCTACCCGACCGGGTGCGAGTTCGACGCCTTCAACCGGGCCGCCCTCAAGGCCTGCGACACGCTCGACGGCGTCGCCGACGGCCTGATCAGCGACCCGCAGCGGTGCGACTTCGACCCGCGCCGCCTGGTCGGCACCCGGGTCGAGTGCGACGGCAAGCAGGTCACCGTCACGGCGGCGGACGCCGAGGTGGTCCGCCGGATCTGGGACGGCCCGCGCGACGTCAACGGCAAGCGGCTCTGGTACGGCCTGCCGATCGGCGCCGACTTCCGCTACCTGGCGGCCAGCAGGACCGATGCGAACGGCGTCACCACCGGCGTGCCGTTCGTCGTCCCGGCGGCGTGGGTCGCCACCTTCGTGCAGAAGCAGCCCGGGTTCGACACCGCCCACCTCAGCCGGGCGCAGTTCGACCGGATCTTCCGGGCGGCCCGCGCCGAGTACGACCAGGTCATCGGCACCCGCGACGCGGACCTCTCCGCGTTCCGTGACGCCGGCGGCAAGCTGCTCAGCTGGCACGGCGACGCCGACCAGCTGATCCCCACCGCCGGCACGGTCGACTACCGCAAGCGGGTGGAGGAGCGGATGGGCGGTGCGAAGAAGGTCGACGACTTCTACCGGCTGTTCCTGGCCCCCGGCGTCGAGCACTGCGGCCTGGACGGCGGCAAGGTCGACGACCTGGCGGCGCTGACCGCCTGGGTGGAGCAGGGCAGCGCGCCGTCGGTGCTGCACGCCACCCTGACCACCGGCACCGGCGCCACCGTCGCCCGCGACCTGTGCCGCTACCCGATGGTGTCCCGCTAC
>NZ_JBHZCY010000027.1:0-83491 GCF_042786665.1 Kitasatospora sp. NPDC059146
GTGACGCCGCCGCGGGGGGGCCCGGGCCGCCGGGGGAGCGGGGCCCCCGTCGCGGAACGGTCGGTGGGCGGGTCAGCTCCCGACGAAGGCCGCCAGCAGCAGCCAGACCACCGGGGCGGTCGGCAGCAGCGAGTCCAGCCGGTCCATGATGCCGCCGTGGCCGGGCAGCAGGGTGCCCATGTCCTTGATCCCGAGGTCGCGCTTGATCATCGACTCGCCCAGGTCGCCCAGGGTCGCGGTGACCGCCGCGCAGCCGCCCAGGATCAGGCCCTGCCACCAGCTACCGCCGTCGATGATCAGCTGCATCAGCACGGCGCCCGCCAGCATCGACAGGCCGATGCCGCCGGCCAGGCCCTCGCGGGTCTTGCCGGGGCTGATCGTCGGGGCCAGCTTGGTCCGACCGAACTTGTAGCCCACCGCGTAGGCGCCGGTGTCGCTGCAGATCGTGACGATCAGGAAGAGCACGATCCGCTGGGGGCCGTCGTCGGCCGCCAGCATCATCGCCACGAAGGTCGCCAGGAACGGCACGTAGAAGGCGGTGAACACCCCGGCCGTTATGTCCCGCAGGTAGTTCTCCGGCGGCTCGGCCATCCGCCAGACCATCACCGCCAGCCCGGTCAGCGCGAGCGAGGCCGCGGCCCACTCGACGCCGGCCCAGTAGCCGGTGGCGATCATGGCGATGCCGCCCACGACCAACGGGATCAGCGGCGCCTTGATCTGCTTGCGCTCGGACAGCCGACTGGTCAGCTCCCAGACGCCGACCGAGGCCGCGGCCATCACGACGAACAGGAACAGCGCCTTCACCACGAACAGCGAGGCGATGATCACCACGCCGAGGCCGACGCCCACGCCTATGGCGGCCTGGAGGTTACGGCCGCCGCGCTGCTTGCGCGGCTCCGGCTGCGGGGCGGGCTGGGCGGCCACGGGTGTCTCCTGCCCTGGATGGGACGACGGCACGAAGGGGGGCTGCCCGGCCGCCCAGTGGCGCTGCGGCGGCGCGGGATGCACCGGAGCCCCCGGGTACGGCGGGGCGCCGTGGCCGGGGGCGGGGGTGGCGTCGTCGGTTATCGCGCGCAGCACGACCGTCTCCGTCACACCCGGCGGCGTCCCGGGCTGCTCGGCCCGGCCGTTCGCGGCGCCGTTCGAGGGCCCGCTCGCAGCGCCGTTCGAGGAGCCGTCCCCGGCGCCGTTCGAGGAGCCGTCGGAGGGTCCGCTCGCGGCACCGTTCGCCGGCCCGTGGTCGGGCGCACCGGGGTGCGGGCCGGGATCGGCCGGTACGGGAGGCATGACCTGAGTCTCCTCCGCGTCGCCGCCCCAGTACACCGGAGGCTGCTGCGAGTGATCCGAACGGAGGTCCTGGCCCCCCGGGACGGCACCCGGCCCGCCCTGGTGGGCGGCCCGGGGCTCCGGGTGGCCGGGGTGCCCCGGCGCCGGACTGGCCGGCGGCCGGGGTGCCTGCGGCTGCGGCGCCGGGCGGTAGGGCTGGAACTGCTGGTCGGACGGGCCCCAGTAGCCAGGGGCGTCAGGGGCGTCGTTCATCAGACCTCGAGCAGCTCGGCTTCCTTGTGCTTGAGCAGCTCGTCGACCTGGGCCACGTACTTGGCCGTGGTGTCGTCGAGCTCCTTCTCGGCGCGGCGGCCGTCGTCCTCGCCGACCTCGCCGTCCTTGACCAGCTTGTCGATGGCGTCCTTGGCCTTGCGGCGGACGGCGCGGATCGAGACCTTGGCGTCCTCGCCCTTGGTCCGGGCGATCTTGATGAACTCCCGGCGGCGCTCCTCGGTCAGCTCCGGCAGCACCACTCGGATGATGGAACCGTCGTTCGAGGGGTTGACGCCCAGGTCGGAGTCGCGGATCGCCTGCTCGATGGCCTTCAGCGCGGTCTTGTCGAACGGCGAGACGACCGCCATGCGCGGCTCCGGCACCGAGAACGAGGCCAGCTGGTTGATCGGCGTGATGGCGCCGTAGTACTCGGCGACGATCTTGGCGAACATCGCCGGGTGCGCACGGCCGGTACGGATGGCCGCGAGGTCGTCCTTGGAGACGGCGACGGCCTTCTCCATCTTTTCCTCGGCCTCGAGGAGGGTCTCTTCGATCACTGTGAACTCCCTGTCCGGTTCATCTGCTGTTGTCCCGACCGGTGTCGGCATCGGGGCCGGTCGCGGCGGACGCCGTCCCGTACGGCGGGTTGCTGCTCAGGCCCGGACAGAATCCTGGCTGATGAGTGTGCCGATCTTCTCACTCTTCACCGCACGCGCGATATTGCCCTCCGCCAGCAGTTCGAAGACCAGCATCGGGAGGTTGTTGTCCTTGCACAGGGTGATCGCGGTGAGGTCCGCGACCTTGAGGTCGCGCGCGATGACCTCGGAGTACTCCAGTGCGTCGAACTTGACCGCGTCCGGGTTGGTCCGGGGGTCGGAGTCGTAGACGCCGTCCACGCCGTTCTTGCCCATCAGCAGGACGTCGGCGTGGATCTCCAGCGCGCGCTGGACGGCCGTGGTGTCGGTGGAGAAGTACGGCATGCCCATACCGGCACCGAAGATCACCACACGGCCCTTCTCCAGGTGCCGGACGGCCCGCAGCGGCAGGTACGGCTCGGCGACCTGGCCCATGGTGATGGCGGTCTGGACCCGGGTCTCGATGCCCTCCTTGACCAGGAAGTCCTGCAGCGCCAGGCAGTTCATGACGGTGCCCAGCATGCCCATGTAGTCGGAGCGGGCCCGGTCCATGCCGCGGACCTGCAGCTCGGCACCCCGGAAGAAGTTGCCGCCGCCGATGACCACCGCGACCTCGGTGCCGGCGCGCACGACCGTGGCGATCTCACGGGCGATCGCGTGCACGACGTCCGGGTCGACGCCGAGCCCGCCACCACCGGCGAAGGCTTCACCGGACAGCTTGAGCAGCACCCGGCGGCGCGAGCCCGCCTTGGGGTCCTGCGCGGTCTCCTGCGTCTCCTGCATGGACTTCTCCTTTAGTGCACCTGCTGGCTCACAGGCCTGGGCGTGCGGATGCCCGGCCTGCGCGTACACGAGAGGAGGCCACTGCCGCGGGAACCGGTTCGGTGTCCTGCACGGCAATGGCCTCCTCGTCGTTCATGGTGCCGACACGGCCCACCCATGGACGGCTGGCGCCGGGTGAGCCCGTTCGGCGATCCGCCCGCCCCGGTCAGTGGGCGGGGGCGGTTCCCAGCCTAGAGGGGCCGGGGACCGGGTGGAACGTGGCTCAGGCGCCGACGCGGAAGCGGGCGAAGCGCTTGAGGGAGACGCCGGCCTCCTCGAGGACCTTGGCGACGGTCTTCTTGTTGTCCTTGGCGAAGGCCTGCTCCAGGACGGAGTTCTCCTTCACGAAGCCGGTGACGCGACCCTCGACGATCTTCGGCAGGGCGGCCTCGGGCTTGCCCTCCTCGCGGGCGGTGGCCTCGGCGACGCGGCGCTCGTTCTCGAGGGCCTCGGCCGGGATCTCCTCGCGGGACAGGTACTTCGGCGCGAAGGCGGCGATGTGCTGCGCGACGTCCTTGGCGACCTCGGCGTTCTCCTTGTCCAGCTCGACCAGGACGCCGACGGCCGGCGGCAGGTCGGGGCTGGTCTTGTGGAGGTAGACCGCGACGAAACCGTCACCGTCGAACTGGGCGAAGCGACGGAGGACGATCTTCTCGCCCAGGGTCGCGTTGGCCTCGTCCACGAACTGCTGGACGGTCTTGCCGGCCTCGATCTCGGACGCCAGGGCGGCGTCCAGGTCGGCCGGGGCGCTCTTGGCGAGGTGGGCGGCGATCGCGTCGGCGACCTTGACGAAGTTGTCACCCTTGGCGACGAAGTCGGTCTCGCAGTTCAGCTCGACCAGGACGCCGGACTTCTTGTCCTCGGCGATCAGCGCGGCGACGGCGCCGTTGGAGGCGTCACGGCCCTCGCGCTTCGCAACGCCCTTCTGGCCCTTGATGCGCAGGAGCTCGACGGCCTTCTCGACGTTGCCCTCGGCCTCGTCCAGGGCCTTCTTGCAGTCCATCATGCCGGCGCCGGTGAGCTCACGGAGCTTCTTGACGTCCGCGGCGGTGAAGTTCGCCATGGTGTGAATCTCTTCTCGCGTCTCGCGTGTCTGCGTGGAGTGGCGCCGGGACCGATGGTTCGGTCCCGGCGCGGGAGAGAGGGGCACCCGCCGGTGTCGTACCGGCGAGTGCCCCTCACCCGTGGTACGTCAGGCCTGCTCGGCCGGCGCGTCGGTGGCCGGAGCCTCGGCGACCGGGGCCTCGACGGCCGGGGTCTCGGCAACCGGAGCCTCGGCGGCGGGGGCCTCAGCGGCCGGAGCCTCCTCGGCCTTCTTCTCGCCCTCGATGAGGTCCTTCTCCCAGTCGGCCAGCGGCTGGTCGGCGCCCGGCTCGGCCTTGGTGTCGCCCTTGGCGACACCGGCGCGGGACTTCAGGCCCTCGGCGACGGCGTCGGCGATCACGCGGGTCAGCAGGGTGACGGAGCGGATCGCGTCGTCGTTGCCCGGGATCTTGTAGTCGACCTCGTCCGGGTCACAGTTGGTGTCGAGGATGGCGACGACCGGGATGTTGAGCTTCCGGGCCTCGCCGACCGCGATGTGCTCCTTCTTGGTGTCCACGATCCAGACAGCGCTGGGAACGCGCTGCATGTCGCGGATACCGCCGAGGGTCTTCTCCAGCTTGTCGTGCTCGCGCTGGAGGACCAGGAGCTCCTTCTTGGTGAGGCCGGAACCGGCCACGTCCGAGAAGTCCAGCTCGCCGAGCTCCTTGAGGCGCTGCAGGCGCTTGTAGACGGTCGAGAAGTTGGTCAGCATGCCGCCGAGCCAGCGCTGGTTCACGTAGGGCATGCCCACGCGGGTGGCCTGCTCGGCGATGGCCTCCTGGGCCTGCTTCTTCGTGCCGACGAAGAGGACGCTGCCGCCGTGGGCAACGGTCTCCTTGATGAACTCGAAGGCGCGGTCGATGTAGTTCAGCGACTGCAGCAGGTCGATGATGTAGATGCCGTTGCGCTCGGTGATGATGAAGCGCTTCATCTTCGGGTTCCAGCGGCGGGTCTGGTGACCGAAGTGGACGCCGCTCTCCAGCAGCTCCCGCATCGTGACGACGGCCATTGCCGTGCTCCTCAGGTGTTACGGCCCGACTGTGGCCGCCCTCGGGGGGTTCCCCTCGGGCGAAATGCCTACGGCCGGGTCAGTCTCGGTTGTCCGTGGCGGCCAGGTGACAGCCACGCCTGACGCCCCGATCGTGCCGAGCCGCTTCCACCCGCTCGGTCCGGGGACCGGTCGGGCTCGGCGGACCGAGCGGCACTCGCACCTGGCGGAGGCCGCGGAAGAACCGTGTCCGACCACCGGTGGCGGGGCGTGCGAAGTCGACCCGGTGGACCGGGTCGCGTGTGAAGTGTACGGGAAGCGCCGAGCGGCGAGCGACTTCTCGGGCGCCCGGGGGCCCCCGGGCGGACCGCGCCCGAGCGGCGGATGGCCTGGGGGAAGCCCGGGAAACGACCGCGGCGGACGGGGCCGCGGCGACCGGCGAACGGGCGCCGGCTGGTCGGCTCCCTGCCCACCGACCGGTCCTCGTATGCCGTTTGTCCACCGGACGGCGGCACCCGTACACCCGTCGGAGGGACGGCGACCGGCGGTGGGGGCGGTTTGTCCACAGGAATCCGGAAGGGGGTGGTCTGGGCAGCGGGGCCCGGCCAGCCTCGGGGCATGACTGGGCGCAGCGGGGTTCGAGGGGCGGTCGCGGAGGCGATCGGATGGATGGCCGGGTGGGTGGCCAGGTGGATGGCCGGGTGGGCGCGTGGCCGACCGGTGGGGGTGGGCGGGGTGGCCGGTGCGGTGGTCACGCGGGTGGTGCGGGGGATCGCACTGGGGGTGGTGCTCGCCCTGATGGCGGGTGCGGGGGTGGCGCGGGCCGCCGCGGCGGGCGAGGGCGGCGCGGGTGCGGGTGGCGTGGGTACAGGCATGGACGCGGGTGGCACGGGCGCGGGAGGCGCGGGCGGGGGTTCCACCGGCCGGGGGCCGGTGCGGGCCTGGCCGGTGGGCGGGCCCGGCGGGGTGCTGGGACGCTTCGTGCCGCCGGCCAAGCCGTGGGCGGCCGGGCACCGGGGCGTGGACCTCGCCGCCGCGCCCGGGGCGGAGGTGCGGTCGGCGGCCGCCGGGGTGGTCGCGTTCTCCGGGCTGGTGGCGGGACGGCCGGTGGTGACCGTCGTCCATCCGGGCTCCGGGACTCCCCCGCTGCGGACCACCTACCTCCCCGTCACCGGCACCGTCCCGGTCGGCACCGGGGTGGCCGCCGGGCAGGTCGTCGGACGGCTCGCCCCCGACGGACGGCACTGCGGCGCACGGGACTGCCTGCACTGGGGATTGCTGCGCGGGGGCCGCTACCTCGATCCACTGGCCCTGCTGGGCACGGGACGGGCCCGTCTGCTGCCGCTGGGCGGAACGTGAACGCGCGCAACGGCGGCGCGGCAGGGCGGAACGGACGGGGCAGAGGCTCGCGGCGGGGCAGGGGCGGGCTCGCGGCAGGACGGGACGAGGAACGGGCGGGGGCGGGTCAGGTCCGGTCGAGGCCGTGCAACGCCAGGGCCACCGCCGCGTCCGCGACCGCCTCCGGGGACTCCACCGGGCAGCCCGTACGGTCCCCGCCGGCGAACTGCTCGGTCCGGCGGACGGCCGCCTCCACGATCCCCTGCAGCAGTGCCGCGGCGAGTCGGGGCTGGTCGTGGCCCAGTTCCTCCAGCGCCCGGACGACCAGGCCGACGAGCCCGCCGTGCGCCGCCCGGATGCGCTCGCGCGCGGCCTCGTCCAACTCCAGCGCCGAAATGGCCGTGACCGCCCGGTGCCTGGGGTCCCCGGCCAGCGCCAGCTGGCCCCGGACGTACGCCTCGATCCGCTCGGCGGCGGTCTCGCAGCTCGCTATCCCGGCCTCGATCTCGGCCGCCCAGAGCGGGAAGTCCACCTCGCACAGTGCCTCGACCACGGCGGCACGGGAGCGGAAGTACTCGTAGACGGAGGAACGCGCCAGCCCGGTACGGGCGGCGAGCGAGGGGAAGGTCAGGGCCTCCATGCCGCCCTCGGTGAGCAGGGCGCGGGCAGCGTCCAGGAGGGCTGCCCGCTGCAGCTGGCGATGCTCGGCCACCGTGGCCGCTCGGATCTTCGGCACGGACCCACTGTACGGAGCCGCGCGCGCGGCCGGAACGGCGCCGCGCATTCGAAGGAGGAGCCGGCCCGGCGGGCGGCTCCGGCGCCCGCTACCGGACGTCCGAGAGCTTGGCCCGCAACTGGAGGACGGACTTGGTGTGGATCTGACTCACCCGGCTCTCCGTCACCCCCAGCACCTGGCCGATCTCGGCGAGGGTGAGGCCCTCGTAGTAGTAGAGCGTGACCACGGTCTTCTCCCGCTCGGGGAGGGTGTTGACCGCCTGGGCCAGCAGTCTGCGCAGCTCGCGGTCCTCGGCCACCTCGACCGGGTCGTCCGCGCCGTGGTCCTCCAGGGTGTCCACCAGACTGAGCCGGTCGCCGCCCTCCCCCACCGGGTGCAGCAGTTCGTCCAGGGCCACCACGTTGGCGAGTGACAGCTGGCTGAAGATCGCGTGCAGGTCCTCGATCGCGATGCCCATCTCGGCCGCGACCTCGGGCTCGTGCGGCGTCCGGCGCAGCCGGGCCTCCAGCGTCGCGTACGTCCGCTCGACGGCCTTCGCCTTCTGCCGCACCGAGCGGGGGATCCAGTCCAGAGCACGCAGCTCGTCGATGATCGCGCCGCGGATGCGGCTGATCGCGTAGGTCTCGAACTTGATGGCGCGGTCGATGTCGAACTTCTCGATCGCGTCGATCAGCCCGAAGACCCCGGAGGAGACGAAGTCGGCCTGTTCGACGTTGGAGGGCAGGCCGACCCCGACCCGCCCCGCCACGTACTTGACGAGTGGTGAGTAGTGGAGGATCAGCTGCTCGCGCAGCCGCTGGTCGCCGGTCTCCTTGTAGGAGCGCCAGAGCTCTTCGAGCGCGCTGCGCCCCTGGGCACCGGGCTCCCGAGCGTCCCGGGCGCTCCGGGCCTCCCGGGCGCTCCGGGCGTCCCTGACCTGCGCCCCCCGCCCCGCCCCGGGCTGCTCCCGGCGGGGCCGGGGCCCGGGTGGGGAGGTGGCGTCCGGCGCCGGGGCGCTCGAAGGCAACCGGGGGGCGCGGGGTACGGCCGCACCCCCCGGCGCGTCCGCCTCGCCGAGCGCCCCGGTGCCGTGGACCGTCTCGACACCGCACGCGGCGTCGGCACGCTGGGCCGGGTCGACGTCCCTGGTCGTGTCCGCGGGCTGGCCCGGCACCACCGTCGGCCGGCCGCCCTGACGCGACAGGCCCCCCTTCGTCCCCGCCGCCTTGGACGGGAACTCGGTCGCGGGTCGCCGCTCGGTCCGCGGCCCTCCCGCGGACCGAGCGCCACCGGTCACTCTGTGTCCGGGAATGTGTGTGGGCATACGTAGGTCTGCGCCGTTCTGCCGAGTCATGTGCTGATAGGGAAGGCATGTGGAGCGTAGCGTGACCGACTCACTGCAAAGCGCTACCGCCACTCGGTCGTCCCCCGATCCGGTGGCGTTCACCCATCGGATCCGGGCAGACGAGCGGAAGACCCGGATCAGCAGGTCAGCCGGGCCGTCCCGACCCGCTTCCCGCGGGCGCACCCGTGTTCGTACCCCCGGGCGCTCACCTCCTCCGCACCACGCGCCAGTGCGCGCCGTGCCGCTCCACGAAGCCGAGCGAGGCCAACTCGTAGAGCCGTTGCAGGACTTCGTCCGGCGGGAGGCCGGACTGCCGGGCCAGTCGCTCGACCGGAGCGCCTTCGGCCGTGGCCGGTACGGCCTCCAGCACCCGGGCCACCGGTGGCTCCAGCAAATCCCGCGGCAGCACCGGTCCGCCGCGCTGCGGGGCCAGGTCGTCCCCGATCGCCCCGACCAGCTCGGTGATCTCGGCCGCGTCGGTGACCAGCGTGGCGCCGCCGCTGCGGATCAGCGCGTGCACCCCGGCGGAGAGCTCGGAGGTGACGGGCCCCGCGACGCCCATGGTGTGGCGGTTGAGGTCCCGCGCCCGTCTGGCCGTACTCAGGGCGCCGCTGCGCACGGCCGCCTCGACCACCACCGTGCCCCGGGTCAGCGCCGCGATGACCCGGTTGCGGAGCACGAAGCGGAACCGGTTCGGGTGCTCGCCGGGCGGGAGTTCGCTGACCAGCAGGCCCTGTTCGCCGATCCGCCGGATCAGTTCGGCGTTCCCCTTCGGGTAGGCCACGTCGACCCCGCAGGCGAGCACCGCGACCGTCATCCCGCCGACGGCCAGTGCCCCGCGGTGGGCCGCCGCGTCGATCCCGTACGCGGCCCCGGACACCACCACCCAACCGCGCTCGGCCAGTTGGGCCGCGAGCTCGCCCGCGACGTGGGCGCCGTAGGCCGTGCAGGCCCGGGAGCCCACCACCGCCACCGAGCGCAGGGCGAGCAGCCGCAGTGAACCGGTACCGGTCGTCCACAGCCCGATCGGGCGTCCGTCGCCCAGGTCGTCCAGTTGACTGGGCCATTCCGTGTCCCCCGGAATGATGAAGCGTCCACCGACGTCCCGCACCCGTTTCAGGTCGGCCACCGGGTCGAGCCCGGGGAGTCGGGCCTGGTAGGCGGCCAGCCGGGCCTGGTCCAGCCCGGGGTGGTCGGGGACGGCGCCCTCCCCGATCGCCCGCACCACGTCCACGGCGGGGAGTCCGTCGAGCCAGCGGCCGACCACGGCGTCGCCCGGTTCGCTGAGCCGGTTGAGCAGCACCCGGGCGAGGCGCTCCGCCTCGGGCGCGGCCGCCGGACCGGCTTCGTCCGCGTGGGCTGCCCGGGAGTACCGCAACAGCTGGTTCATGCCGCCTCCTCGTCCTTCGCCGGGAGCCCCTCGGGCTCCGACCGTGGTCCGGGCCGGTCGTCGGGGCCGCTCCGGCGCTGGGCCGGGATGCCGCCGAGGCGGCCGTGCCCGCGCTCGGGCAGCGGCAGCCCCTGCTCGACACCGGTGCGCAGGACCAGGGCGGTGCGCACGTCCCGCTGGTCCGGCCGGTCGCGGCCGGCCAGGTCCGCGACCGTCCAGGCGACCCGGAGCACCCGGTCCAGGCCGCGGGCCGTCAGCAGCCCGCGCTCCAGCTGGCGGGCGACGTCGTTGAGCGCTCCGGCCGAGAGCTGCCAACGGGTGCGCAGTTCGTGGCCCGGCACCTCCGCGTTGGTCCGCCACGGGGTGTGCGCCAGCCGCGCGGCGGCCCGCTCCCGCGCCTCCAGCACCCGGGCGGCGACGGTCGCGGTGGTCTCCGCCGTGGTGTCCCGCTCCATCAACTCGATCCTGGTCACCGGGGCGACCTGGACCTGGAGGTCGACCCGGTCCAGCAGCGGCCCGGAGAGCCTCCCCTGGTACCTGCTGACCATCACCGGAGTGCACTCGCAGCCCTCGCCCCGCCGTGAGTACCGGCCGCACGGACAGGGGTTGGCGGCCAGGCAGAGCAGGAACCGCGCCGGGAGCCGCAGCGAACCGGCCGAACGGGCGATCACCACCTCGCCCGACTCCAGCGGCTGGCGCAGCGCGTCGAGCACCCGCACGGGGAACTCGGGCGCCTCGTCCAGGAAGAGCACGCCCCGGTGGGCGAGGGAGACCGCGCCCGGCCTCGGCAGGCCGCTGCCGCCGCCGACGATCGCGGGCATCGTGGTGGAGTGGTGCGGGGCGCAGTAGGGCGCGGTGTCGATCAGCGGGCGCCCGACCGGGAGCAGGCCCGCCACCGAGTGGACGGCCGTGACCTCCAGCGACTCCTTCTGGGTCAGCGGCGGGAGCAGCGCGGGCAGCCGCTCCGCCAGCATCGTCTTGCCCGCGCCCGGCGGCCCCTTGAGGTAGAGGTGGTGGCCTCCGGCGGCGGCGATCTCCAGAGCCCGCCGGGCCTCGTACTGACCGGCCACGTCCGCCATGTCCAGGCGCAGGGCCCGCTCGTCGGGCAGGCCCCGGACGCCCGCGCTGGGCAGCATCAGCCCGGCCATCAGCGGATCCGGCCGGCCGCCGAGCAGATCCGGCGGCTCCTCCGGCGCCTCCGCCCCGGTCAGGACGGCGACCAGCTGGCGCAGGCTGCGCACCCCGATCACCGTCACGCCCGGCACGAGCGAGGCCTCGGGCGCCGTCTGCTCGGCGACCACGACCCGTTCGTACCCGGCGTCGGCCGCGGCCAGCACCGAGGGCAGCACCCCGCGGACCGGCCGCACCCGGCCGTCCAGCCCCAGCTCGCCGATCAACAGCAGGTCGGCGATGGCGGACGGGTCCAGCCGTTCGGCGGCGGCCAGCACGGCGCAGGCCACCGCGAGGTCGAAGCCGCTGCCGCTCTTGGGCACCGAGGCGGGGCTGAGCCCGACGGTCAGCTTGCGCTGCGGCCAGGCCTCCCCGCTGTTGCAGACCGCGGCGCGGACCCGGTCGCGGGCCTCGGTGAGTGCCTTGTCGGGCAGGCCGACCAGGGTGAACGCGGCCACCCCGGGCTCCAGATCGGCCTGGACCTCGACGATCACTCCGTCGACCCCGACCAGCGCGACGGAACAGGTACGGGCGAAGGCCATCTCAGACCACCCCCCGCAGGTGGTCGACCAGGGCCGCACCCCGTGCCCGGTTGACCACGGCCACCAGGTCGATCCGCACCCCGCCCGGTGGGGCGGGCGGCCACTGCGGATCGGACGGCCCGGGGTCGTACCCGGGCCCGGCCAGCCGGGCGAAGTGCTCGGGCCAGCGTTCGGCCAGCCAGCGCTCGGCGAGCCGCCGCAGCCGGGCGGCCTTGGCCCGGTCGATGGCCTCGCTGGGTTGTTGGAAGCCCCGCTCGGAGCGGGTCTTCACCTCGCAGACCGCGACGGTGTCGCCGTCGAGGGCGACGATGTCCAGCTCACCCTCGACGCAGCGCCAGTTGCGGTCGAGGATGCGGAGCCCGGCGTCCGTGAGGTGCCGGGCGGCGACCCGCTCGCCGTAGCGGCCGAGCCCGTTCCTGGTGCTGCGGTCCTCCCCGGCCTCCCCGGCCCCGCCGTCCGCCCCGGTCGCGGCCGCGTTCGGTACGGCCAGGTCCTGCACGGTCTGGTCCTGCTCGATGGTGTTCTGCACGGTGACCACCTCCGCCGAGGAGGCTGCACCACCGTGCACACCGATGCCGGGAAATTCCGTTCCCCTGTGGATAACCCGGGCCTGTGGACAACTCTTGTCACCCGCAGGAGTGAGAAGCCCCCGTCACGCGAAATTCGGCTGGACAACGCGGGACGGAGTCGTCCAACGTCAGTTCCCGAAGCCGGACTCGTCCGAGGGCAGCTCCAGGTCGCTCTTCGCGAGTTCCTCGATGTTCACGTCCTTGAAGGTCAGCACCCGGACCTTACGGACGAACCGGGCCGGCCGGTACATGTCCCAGACCCACGCATCCGCCATCGACACCTCGAAGAACACCTCGCCCTGGACCGAGTGCACCTGCAGCTCGTAGTCGTTGGTGAGGTAGAACCGTCGCTCGGTCTCGATCACGTACTTGAACAGGCCGACGACGTCCCGGTACTCCCGGTAGAGCTTGAGCTCCATCTCGGTCTCGTACTTCTCGAGATCTTCGGCACTCATCCAGGCGTCCCCTCAACTTGTCACGTCCACCCATTGTGGACCACCGCACCCACGCTCAGAGCCGTACCGGATCGACCGGTGGGCCCTCTGCGAGCAGTCGCTCCAGGAAGTCCGCCAGTCCGGCCGGATGGACCGTCTCGGCGGTCCCACGCAGTTCCTCGACCGTCCACCAGCGCGCCGCGAGCAGCTGGGCGTGCTCGTCCTCGCCCATGCCCGAGTGGTCCAGGCCCGTCTCCGTGGTCCGGGCCAGGTGGAACCACTGCTCCTGCTCGTAACGCTGTCCCCGAAAGGAGAACGACACCGTGCCGTACGCCACCAAGGGCCCCAGGGCCACACCCCGCAAGCCGGTCTCCTCCGCGAGCTCCCGCTCGGCGGCCGCCCGCACGTCCTCCCCCGGCTCCAAGCCGCCCCCGGGCGTGAACCACCACGTCTCGTCGGGCACCGCGGGATCGACGCCCAGGAACAGGAGGATGCGGTCCAGCCCGTCCAGCAGCAGGATCCGCGCCGCCCGGCGACGCTGTGCAGTCATCGCGGCGCTCCACGCTCCTTCGGTTCGCATCGGTGGTGCTACCGATCCTGCCACCCGGCGCGGCCGTCCGGGGCGATGTTCGGCAGAGCGGCCCGACCCGCGACGGCCGTGCTCAGGAGCTGCGCCCCCGGCCGAGCCGGCGCGCCAGGCCGGCCACCCCGCCCACCGCCGAGGTCAGCACGATCAGCGCCGCGCCCGCGACGCTGGCGTAGGCGGCGGGCTCCAGCGGGCCCGGCTCCGCGGCCCGGGGGCCCGCGAAGCCGTCGAAGGCCGAGGTCCGCTCCAGCAGGGCGGTCCGGCCGAGGGGCAGCAGGGTGGCCTCGACCCTCGCCTCGACGGCGGTGGCCGGGACGGTCCCGCCGTCGACCTCCAGGTGGGTGCGGGAGTCCAGCGAGCCGACCCGGTTGTCACCGAGCAGGAACAGCCGGCCCTGCGGCACCGTCACGCTGAACGCATCGCCCTGGCGGCCCTGGGTCGCGAGGTACGGCTCGTCCACGGGCTGCCCGTCGACCGTCAGCCGGTGGTCCGCGGCGGTGGTGGCGACGGTGTCGCCGCCGACCGCGACCACCCGCTTGACCATGAGCTCCCCGCCCCAGGCCTGGTCGCGGAAGACCACCACGTCGCCCCGGCCGACGGCGCCGCCGTCGACCTTGCGGGCGAGCACGGTGTCGCCGATCCGGAGCGTCGGGTGCATCGAGGCGGTGGGGATCTTGTACGGCCGGTAGTCGACCGCGATGAGGGCGAATCCGCCGATCATCAACACCAGCCCGAGCGCGATCGCGACCCCCTGCAGCACCGCGGCGGGCCGGCGGCCGGACCGGGCGGGCGCGGCCGAGTGGTCGGCCGGCTGTTCCACGACACTGCTCATCGACACCGTCCACCTTTGGCCGACCGGAGAACACCACTGGCACGCCGGTGGCTCGGGGGCGAACGCCGGCGGGCCGTGGCACGTCCGAGCAGATTACTCGTCGGTACCACGGCCCGCGCAAGGGTCGGGGAGGAGCAGGTGGAGCTCAGGACTCCTTCCGGCGCTCCGTTCGGGCCCGCGCCCGACGCACCAGCGGAAGCAGGGCGACGGCACCCACCGCACCGGCCACGGGAGGCGCGGCCGGCAAGGCCGCCGCCAGGCCCTTCTGGTCGAAGGTGCCCGGCACCGGGAGCGTGGACCAGTGGCCGACCGGCCAGGCCACCACGAAGGCACGCCCGATCACGTTGTCCACCGGTACGGTCCCGCCGCCCGGCTGGTCCATGTGGAAGCGGGAGTCCAGCGAGTCCGCGCGGTGGTCGCCCATCACCCAGATCCGGCCGTTCGGCACCTTCACCGGAGCGAAGGGGTGGGTCCCACAAGGAGTGTTGCCCGGGTAGATGTACGGCTCGTTGAGCGCGACGCCGTTGACCTTGACCGGACCGTCGTCCGCGCACTCGACGGTGTCGCCGCCGACCGCGATGACCCGCTTGATCAGGTCCTTCTCGTTGGCGGAGGGCATCAGCCCGACGAAGCTGAGCACGTCCTGGATACCGCGGACGAAGGAGTTGCTGCTCTGCTGGGTCGGCTCGTCGCCCAACCAGCCGCCCGGGTCGTGGAACACCACGACGTCCCCGCGCTCGGGCTCGGCGCCGAACCACGGGGTCAGCTTGTCCACCAGCACCCGGTCGCCGACCTGCAGCGTGTTCTGCATCGACTCGGACGGAATGGAGAACGCCTGGACGAAGAAAGTCTTGATCACCAACGCCAGGATCAGTGCGATGCCGACCAGGATCGGCAACTCCTTCAGGAAGGAGCGCTGCTTGCGCGGCTTGGCCGGAGCCTCCGACTCCGACTCGTCGGTCGGCCCGCTCTCCGGCCGCCCGGGCTCCGCCGGGCCGTCGGCCCCGCTCCCGTGCTCGTCGGCGGTCTGGGCGGCCGTGTCCTCGACCGCGGCGGACGGCGCCGAGGACTCGGCGGACCGGGTCACCCGACCGCCCGGGCCCTCGGGTTCCCCGGCGCCTGAGCGGGCGCCGATCACCAAATCCCCCACAACGTCTCCTCCCTGCTGTGCGGACGCCTGCGCGCCCGCGCTCAGAGTGCCGCACAGCGGGCACCACGCTCACCACGACCGTGAACGCATCAGGATTGCCCACAGCAGGCTCTCCTGACACCAACCCGACCCCGGCTCACGACCGGGACCGCTCCCGGCCGCACCTGCACTTCTCTATCACTCCAGGGCATCCGGCCCGCGGTTCCACACGCGCCGTCCGGCCGTCCGACGACCGGAGCGGCTCACCGCGGAGGCCGCCCCGACCGGCGAACGACGAACGGAAGGATGCCCAACACACCCATAACGAGCGGTGGTTCCAATGGAACCGGCCCAATGCCCATCGATTGCGGCGCAGTTCCGCCGGGCCGCGAGGTCGCGGCGAGAGAGGAGAGTGAACCGGGCTCGTCGAGTTGATGGAGCCGGCCCAGCGGCCACCCGATCATGAAGGCGCGACCGACCACGTCGCTCAGCGGCACGGTGCCCTGCCCGGGGTTGCCCATGTGGAAGCGGGAGTCGGCGGAGACGTCGCGGTGGTCCCCCATCACCCACAGCCGCCCCTTCGGCACCGTCACCTTGAACGGCTGGCGGGACGGCGGGTTGCCCGCCGCGAGGTACGGCTCGTCCACCGCACGGCCGTTGACGCTGAGCCGCCCCTGCGGGTCGCAGCACTCGACGGTGTCCCCGCCGACACCGATCACGCGCTTGATCAGGTCCTGCTCGTTGTCGGACGGCAGCAGCCCGACGAAGGTCAGCACGTGCTTCGCCGGGGCCAGGACCGGACCGTCGTCGGCCGCCTTGTGGTCGCTCTCCAGCCAGCCGCCCGGGTCCTTGAACACCACCACGTCGCCGCGCTGCGGCTCACTGCCGAACCAGGGGGTCAACTTGTCCACCAGCACCCGGTCCCCGACCTGGATGGTCTGCTCCATCGAGCCCGAGGGGATCACGAACACCTGGATCATGAAGGTCTTCATCACCAGTGCCACCAGCAGGGCCACCAGGATGATCAGCGGGAACTCGCGCAGCAGCGAGCGCTTGCGCCGCCGGGCCACGCGGCGGGCACTGCGCCGACGATCGGCGCGGCCGCGGACCGGCGCGACCGGTTCCGCCCCGGACTCCGCCGCTTCGCCCCCGCTCCCGCCCCCGTCCCCGCCCGGTTCGGGAGCCGGCCGGTCGGCGACCCGGCCCCTACCCCTGGTCCCCACGGCCACCCGTCCCCGGGACCGCGGTGAAGGCCGCGGGCCGGTCCAGTCCGGTCAGGCGCGAGAACGGGTAGACCACCCAGTCCGCCCGGCCGATCACCTTGTCCTCGGGCACGAAGCCGCCACCGGGCTCCCCGAGGTGGTCCCGGGAGTCCCGGGAGGCACTCCGGTGGTCGCCCAGCACGAAGAGCTTGCCGTTCGGCACCAGGACGTCGAAGGCCACGGCGGACGGCTGGTCGCCCGGGGCCAGGTAGGCGCTCTCGTCCACCGGCACGCCGTTGACGGTGAGCGGCGCCCCCGGGCCGGTGCTCCGCACCCGGTCCCCGGCGACGCCGATCACGCGCTTGACGTAGACCGTGTCGCCGGCCGGGACCAGCCCCAGGTCCCGGCCGACCGAGCGGAGGTCGTCCCAGAACCCCGGCGGCTCGGCCGAATCGCGGAGAAAGGAGCCCGTCCCGTCGAAGACCACCACGTCACCGCGCTGGGGGTGCCCGCCGAAGGCGTAGGCGAGCTGGTTGGCGATCAACCGGTCGCCCGGCCGCAGGGTGTCCTCCATCGAGCCCGAGGGCACCGTGAACGGACGGGCCACGAAGGCGTTCACCAGGAGCAGGGCCGCCAGACAGATCCCGGCCAACAGCAGCAGGTCCCGCGAGCGGGACCGCCCGGGCTCCTCGGCCTCGTCCTCGGCCCCCGGCTCGGGCTCCGCCCGCGCGACCCCCGAGGCCTCGGACCCCTCCGCGGCCCCCGAGGCCCCCGGCCCTTCGAGCCGCTCCGGCCCTTCGAGCCGCTCCGGCTGTCCGAGCCGCTCCGGCCGCGCAGCCCGATCCGGCTCGGAAACGACCGCGGACCGCGACAGCGAGTCCGCACCGGTGGGTGCGGGACTGCCGTCGCGGTCCGCGGGTGGTTCGTGCGTGCTCATCGGGCGCAGAGCTTACCTTGCGGTGGCCCGGCCCCTCGGAGCGCTCCGGTCCCCCGGCGCGGCCGGGGGGCGGTGGATCAGCGGTCGCGCTTCTCCTTGATCTTCGCGGCCTTGCCGCGGAGGTCACGCAGGTAGTACAGCTTGGCGCGGCGAACCGCACCGCGGGTCACGACCTCGATCTTCTCGACGACCGGGGTGTGCACCGGGAAGGTGCGCTCCACGCCGACGTTGAAGCTGACCTTGCGGACGGTGAAGGTCTCACCGACGCCGGCGCCGTGGCGGCGGATGACGACGCCCTGGAAGACCTGGACACGGGAGCGGTTGCCCTCGATGACCCGGACGTGAACCTTCAGGGTGTCACCGGCGCGGAAGGCCGGGATGTCGGTGCGCAGCGAGGCCGCGTCGACAGCAGCGAGCTTGTTGCTCATGTTGCTCTCCATCGCAGGCGCCACGGGCCGCCCACGGAAGTTCGTCACAATGGGGTGAGCTGCGGGCCGCATCGGCTGACGGCGATCCCCCCGTGGCGAGGGCGCCGGTCCACGTGCCCCCTACGGAAGGGGGCCAGCGACAGACAGCAGCGGCCTATTCTTCCACATCGACGGCCGTGGACCGAAATCGGCCGAGCTCCTCGTCCCAGGCCAGGCCCAGGACGTCGAGCGCCGCCCGGTCCTTCTTGTCGAAGGCTCCGTACTGCCAGCGCCCGACCAGGTCGGGCCGGTTGGCCAGGGTGCGGGCGAAGGCCTGCTCCCGCCGCCAGCGGGCGATCTTGCCGTGGTTGCCGCTGAGCAGGACGTCCGGGACGGTCCGGCCTCGCCACTCGGCGGGCTTGGTGTAGACCGGGCCCTCCAGCAGGTCGGCCATCGCGCCGGGCGCGAAGGAGTCGTCCCGGTGCGACTCGGCGTTGCCGAGCACGCCGGGCAGCAGCCGGGCGATCGCCTCGACCATCACCAGCACCGCGACCTCGCCGCCGGCCAGCACGTAGTCACCGATCGAGGCCTCGACCACCGGCATCCGGGTGGCCGCCTCCTCGATGACCCGGCGGTCGATGCCCTCGTAACGCGCGGGGGTGAACGCCAGCCAGGGGCGCCCGGCGAGCTCCTGGGCGAGCTCCTGGGTGAACGGCCGCCCGCTGGGCGTGGGAACGACCAGGGTGGGCAGCTCGCCCTCGGGGCCGCCGGCCACCACCGCGTCCAGCGCCTCGCCCCACGGCTCGGGCTTCATCACCATGCCGGGGCCGCCGCCGTACGGGCTGTCGTCCACCGTGCGGTGCACGTCGTGGGTCCATCCGCGCAGGTCGTGGACGTGCACGTCCAGCTGGCCGCGGGCCCGGGCCTTGCCGACCAGCGAGATGTTCAGCGGCTCCAGGTACTCCGGGAAGATCGAGACGACGTCGATCCGCATCCCCGACTGGACGGCCCCCGACTGCACGGTCCCCGGCTGCACCATCCCCGACTGCCCACCGGGGGCAGCCGCCGAAGCACTCTCCGAGGCACTCTCCGGGGCGGGCACGGGAGCGGGCTCGGGAGCGGCCGTCGACGCGAGGTCCTGCTCGGCGCTCACTCCGACTCCTCCGGCTCCTCCGAGGCGCTGCCGACGACCTCGGCCTCGTCGAGGTCGATCAGCCCGGGCGGCGGGGTGATCACGGCCCGCTGGTTCTCCAGGTCGATGGTCGGCACGATCTGGGTGACGAAGGGCACCAGCACCTCCGTGCCGTCGGCCTTCTCCACCGTGAGCAGGTCCTGGTACGGCAGGTGGACGACCGCGGTCAGCTCGCCGACCGGGGTGCCGTCGAGCAGCACCACGTCGAGGCCGACCAGCTGGTGGTCGTAGTACTCCTCCGGATCGTCCGGACGCTCCTCCGGGTCGACCTCGGAGATCAGCACGGTGCCCCGCAGCGCCTCCGCCGCGTTGCGGTCCTTGACGCCGGCGAAGCGCAGCAGCAGCCGGCCGCTGTGCACCCGGCCGGACTCGACGGTCAGGGGCCCGGCCGAGGCCGGGTCGGTGAGCAGGACGGCACCGGGGCCGAGCCGGAGTTCCGGCTCGTCGGTGCGGACCTCGACACTGACGTCCCCCCGGATGCCGTGGGCACGGCCGATCCTGCCGACGACGAGCTGCACGGTGATCGTTCTCCTGAAGTTGCTGGGCGAGAAGGCAGAGACAAAGGCAGAGACAGAAGCGGTCACGAAGACCGGTGACGACAGCCGAGGACAGCGGCCGGAGGCAGAAAGCCGGAGACAGAAAAAGGCCGACCGGGACGACATGCGTCCCGGTCGGCCTCAAGCCCGACGGCTGAACGAGCAGCTGCGTCAGCGAATGTTGTCCACGTCGACCAGGTCGACCCGGACGTTGCGACCGCCGAGGGCGCCGACCACGGTGCGCAGTGCGCGCGCCGTGCGGCCACCCCGGCCGATCACCTTGCCGAGGTCATCGGGGTGCACCCGCACCTCGATGGTGTTCCCCCGACGCAGGTTGCGCGAGCGCACCTGCACCTCGTCGGGGTGCTCGACGATGCCCTTCACCAAATGGTCGAGGGCGTCCTCGATCACGATCAGGCCTCGGCGCCGGCGTCGGCCTCAGCCTCGGCCTTGTCCGACTTCTTGGCCTTCGGGGTGATGGCAACACCGGTGGTGGCGTCCTCGAAGCCGGCGACGGCCTTCGCGAACAGGTGCGAGAAGTCCTCGACCTTGGGCTCGGCGACCAGCAGCGGCGCCGGGGCCGGCAGGCCCTTGAACTTCTGCCAGTCACCGGTCAGCTTGAGGATGGCGAGCACCGGCTCGGTCGGCTGGGCGCCGACGGACAGCCAGTACTGGGCGCGGTCGGTGTCGACCTCGATCTTCGAGGGGTTGTAGGTCGGCTGGTAGATGCCGATCTCCTCGATCGCGCGGCCGTCACGCTTGGTGCGCGAGTCGGCGACGACGATGCGGTAGTGCGGGGCGCGAATCTTGCCGAGACGCTTGAGCTTGATCTTGACTGCCACGGGAGTGGATTCTCCTGGTGTTGACGTGGGTGAGCGGTCTCGCCGTCCGCGTGGGGTTGCGGGGCGGTCCGCTCAAGGGACACGCCAGCCGTAGGAGAGAGGGGTCCTGCTCGGCTGCCGAGTACTCAGCTGTCCATTCTGCCATATCGGCGGCAGGGCTCTTCACCCGGCCTTCGCAGACGGAGCCGGGGAGCACCTGTGCCGCGGCCGGGGCGACCGGGCCGGAGCAGGGGGACGGTTTCAGGGGGGACGGTTCAGGGCTCGACCGGGAGCCCCCGCTCCCGGTCAGCCCACAGACTCACCGATGCCACCGGTGTCGATCATCCCGGCCGAGCCGACTGCCCGCACAGTCGCCGACCGGTCCCGACCCCGGATTACGCGATCTTGAACGGCTGCTGGCACGCGCCGCAGACGATGGACGCCTGGGCGAGCACCGACGGCACGACGCGGACGTTGCGCCCGCAGCCGCACACCGCCTTGACCCGGACGCCGCCCCCGGAGGAGCCGTGCCGGGCGGCCGGGCCGCGGAACGCGCGGTTGGCGCCGTCGCCGGCCACCGCCTCCTGGTGCGCGCCGAGGGCGCGGTCCAATCGCTCGATGGTGTCGGCGTAGCGCTCCTGCGTCTCCTTGAGCATGGTCACCTGGGAGAAGCCGCTGCTGGCGTGCGGCTCGACCGGGTGCGCCAGGCCCAGCTCGGAGGCGAGCATCAGGAAGCGCCGGTTGTGGTAGCGGCCGGCCCGCGAGGTGTCCCGGATGTCCCGGGCCGCGGCCAGACCGTGGGCAGCCTCGTGGAGGAGCCGCTCGAAACCGAGCCGCGTGCCACAGGCCGAGGAGGACTCGCCGATCAGTGCCTCGGGCGAGGCCAGGTCGGGGAGGTCCTGGTGGTAGGCCTGGATGTCGCTCCAGGCGGCGGCCAGTTCGGCCGCGAGGACGAGGGGCTGTGTCGTGCTCACGCTAGACCAACGATGCAGAGTGCGCCGATGTTCCGCATGTTCCCGTTCTCCGGGAATTCCCAGGGAACTCCCAGGAATGCACGACTGCGCGCGAATTGCGCGTTCCGGATCTGAGGCAAGACCAACCCCCTGCGGGTTTCGGCCCGTCGCAACGTCGGCGGGCCTCGTGAATTCCGTCCGGGGAGCGGGCTGTCGCCCCCTGGACGTACGGCCCGTGGACCCGTCGAAGTTGACAGGGCCACGGGCCGTACACCGTACCGCTATTCCGTTAATACCGGCAGTTGACCGGCCAGTAGGGATGTCACCTACTCGGCCCCCTCCGGCAGAGTTACCGGATTCTTACCCGCCCGCATTTCGGGCAAATGTCGCCGCCACCGGTCATTACCCGACGACCGCCGACATCGGTGGGCGGCACGCGATCAGTACGCGCACGCCGCGATGACGTCAGTACGAACGCGCGACGATCGCGATATTGCCGTCCTGGTCGTCCGCCTGCGGCACCGAACCGTCGGCCGCGACGATGCAGCGCACCGTGACGCCCTGCTCGGCCAGCTTGGCCTCGCCCGCCGGGCCGAGGTCGGCCCAGGAGATCCGGGCCCAGCCGGTCGCGGCGGCCTCCACGGCCTCGTCGAGGGTCTTGACGTCGACGGTGCGGGACTCGCGGCGCTCGCGGGACTGGCGCAGCAGCAGCGCCTGGTCCTCCTCCAGGAGGCCCGGCAGCAGGGCGGCCAGCGCGTCGATGGAGACCGGCTCCTTGCCGCCCGGGATGCGGCGGGCCAGCATCGCGGTGCCGTTCTCCAGGTCGCGCGGGCCGACCTCGATGCGCACCGGAACGCCCTTGAGCTCCCAGTCGACGGCGCGGCGGCCGAACGGGGTGTCGGTGCGGTCGTCGACCACGACCCGGATGCCGACGGCCTCCAGCTGGGCGCCGATCTCTCGGACCTTGGCGATGACGGCGTCGTCGCCCTTGATGGCCAGCACCACGGCCTGGACCGCGGCCAGGCGCGGGGGCACCCGCAGGCCGTTGTCGTCGCCGTGGGACATGATCAGGCCGCCGACCATGCGGGTCGAGACGCCCCAGGAGGTCTGCCAGACGTGCTCGCGCTCGGCGCCCTGCAGCTGGTAGGTGGTGTTGAACGCCTTGGCGAAGTTCTGGCCCAGCTCGTGGCTGGTGCCCATCTGCAGCGCCTTGCCGTCACCCATCATGCCTTCGAGGGTGAGGGTGTTGATGGCGCCGGCGAAGCGCTCCTTGGCGGTCTTGCGGCCGAGCACGACGTCGATGCCGAGCACGTTGGTCATGAAGTCGCCGTAGACCTGGGTGTGGATCATCGACGCGTACGCGCGGGCGTCCTCGTAGGTGGCGTGGGCGGTGTGGCCCTCCTGCCAGAGGAACTCGGTGGTGCGCAGGAAGACGCGCGGGCGGAGCTCCCAACGGACCACGTTGGCCCACTGGTTGATCAGCAGGGGCAGGTCGCGGTGGCTCTGCACCCACTTCGAGAAGTACTCGTTGATGATGGTCTCGGAGGTCGGCCGGACGACGACCGGCTCCTCCAGCTGCTTGCCGCCGCCGTGGGTGACGACCGCGAGCTCGGGTGCGAAGCCCTCGACGTGCTCGGCTTCCTTCGTCAGGTAGGACTGCGGGATGAACATCGGGAAGTAGGCGTTCTGGGCGCCCGCCTTCTTGATGCGCGCGTCCATCTCCTGCTGCATCCGCTCCCACAGCCCGTAGCCGTACGGTCGGATGACCATGGTGCCGCGCACCGGACCGTTGTCGGCCAGCTCGGCCTTGTTGATGAGGTCCTGGTACCAGCGCGGGAAGTCTTCCGCCTGAGGGGTGAGAACGGGTGCCTTAGCCATGGGCGGAATGGTACGGGGATCGGCCCCCTCACTTCGAATCGGTATCACACCGATGAGGGGGTGAGGACACCCTCAGTCGTGGCACGCCGACCGCGGTCCGTCCGCAGGGGGCGCACGACCGCGACACGCGCGCACCACCCTGCACCCCTCTGGACGCCGGGCCCGACCCGCTGTTCGCTGGAGTGGGGCGGGACTTTGGGGGAGCCGTAGCTGCACACCGAAGGACCGGATGGGAGGCCGCGATGGCTTCAGCTCGGACGACCGGCACGACCGCACGACCAGGGACCGCACGACCGGCGGGCGCACGACCGACCGGCGCACGACCGCACCACCCCCCGCAGGAGGCCGCGGGGCCCGCGCGGGCGCGCGACTGGGCGGAGATCCAGGAGCGCATGCTGGTGCCGCTCTACGAGGCGGTGCACGACCGCCTGGAGGTCGGCCCGGCGAGCAGCGTGCTGGGACTGGGCTGCCGGTCCGGACTGGCCCTGCTGCTGGCCGCCGGACGGGGCGCCCAGGTCGCCGGGCAGGAGCCGCGGGACGAGCTGCGCGAGCTGGCCCGGGGGCGTCGGCTGCGGGTGTGCGCGGGGGCCCGGCCGGCCGCCGCCGTCCCCCGCTCGGCCCATTCGCTGGTGACGGTCTTCGACCAGTTGCCCGGTTCCGCCGAGCCCGGGCCGGTGGTCGCCGAGGCGGCCCGGCACACCCTCCCGGGCGGGCACGTGGTGCTCGCCGCCTGGGGCCCGCCGGAGCGCTGCGAGAGCGCCCCGGTGCTGGACGCGGCCCGCCGGATGGCCGGGCGGACCACCGCCCGCGACCCGTTCGAACTGAGCGCGCCGGGAACGCTGGAGGACCTGCTGGCCCCGGCCGGCCTGCGCCCGGCCGGCAGCGGCCGGGTGAGCTGCCCGTTCGCCTACCCGGACCTCGACAGCGCGGTGCGCGGCCTGCTCTCCACCGGACTGTTCGAGGCGGCCGAGGAGTTCTCCGGCGCCCCGCTGGTGGCCAAGGAGCTGGAGGAGGCGCTGCAGCCGTACCTGCGCCCGGACGGCTCGGTCCGGATGGAGAACGTCTTCCGCTACCTGATCGCCGAGCGGCCGCGCTGAAAGCCCCCGAGCAACGGAAACCGGGGGCGCCCGCCACCACGGCGGGCGCCCCCGGCTCCCCGGCTCACGCCTCCTCGGAGGCCTTCCGCGGCACCCCGGCGGCCCGGTAGGCCGCCTCCTCGTCGAGGGTCTCCGCCTCCAGCAGCGCCGCCGCCAGCGCGTCCAGCCGCTGCCGCTCCTCGTTCAGGATCCGCACCGCGTCCTCGTAGCACTCGGCGACGATCCGCCGGGCCTCCTCGTCCACCGCGTCCAGCGTGGTCGGCGCCGCCGAGAGCCCGTACGCGCCCTGGGCGTCCGCGGGCACGGCGGTGAGCCGCCCGACCCGCTCGCTCATCCCCCAGCGCCCGGCCATCCCGCGGGCGATATTGGTGACCTGCTCCAGGTCGCTCTCCGCGCCGGTGGTGATCACCCCGTAGACCACCTGCTCGGCGGCCATCCCGCCGAGCGCGCCGATGATCCGGCCGCGCAGGTAGGGCTCGGTGTACGAGTAGCGGTCGTTCTCCGGGGTGGAGAGGGTGACGCCGAGGGCCCGGCCGCGCGGCACGATGGTGATCTTGCGGACCGGGTCCGCGCCCGGCTGGAGCATGCCCAGCAGCGCGTGGCCGCTCTCGTGGTACGCCGTCCGCTCGCGCTCCTCCTGCGGCATCACCAGCGGTCGCACGGCGCCGAGTTGGACCTTCTCCAGGGCGTCCGAGAGGTCCCGCTCGTTGACCGCGTCCTGCTCCCGCTTGACGGCCAGCAGGGCGGCCTCGTTGACCAGGTTGGCGAGTTCGGCGCCGGTCATCCCGGGGGTGACCTTGGCCAGCTGGGTGAGGTCGGTGTCGCCGGCCAGCGGGACGGTCCGGGTGTGGATGCGCAGGATCGCGGCGCGCCCCTCCCGGTCGGGCGGGCTGACGGTGATCCGGCGGTCGAAGCGGCCGGGGCGCAGCAGCGCCGGGTCGAGCACGTCGGCCCGGTTGGTCGCGGCGATCACGATGACGCCCTCGGAGCCGGTGAAGCCGTCCATCTCGGTGAGGATCTGGTTGAGCGTCTGCTCGCGCTCGTCGTGCCCGCCCATGCCGCCGCCGGCGCCGCGCTGGCGGCCGATGGTGTCGATCTCGTCGATGAAGATGATCGCCGGGGCGACCTTGCGGGCCTCGGCGAACAGTTCGCGGACCCGGCTGGCGCCGACGCCGACGATCATCTCGATGAACTCGGAGGCGGAGGCGGAGAAGAACGGCACGTCCGCCTCGCCGGCCACGGCCCGGGCCAGCAGGGTCTTGCCGGTGCCGGGCGGGCCGCTGAGCAGCACCCCGCGCGGCATCTTGGCACCGAGCTTGCGGTAGCGCTCGGGGTGCTTCAAGTAGTCGACCACTTCGGTGAGTTCGGCCTCGACCTCGTCGATGCCGGCCACGTCGGCGAAGGTGGTGCGCTTGCCCTGGTCGGCGGTGACCGGCTTGGGCGGGGCCTTGCGGCCGAGCGGTCCGCCGCCGAGCCCGCCGGCCATCCGACGGGCCAGCAGCACCCAGATGAAGACCAGCAGCAGCATCGGGGCGAGCGAGAGCAGCAGGTTGGTCAGGAAGCTGCGCTGCTGGACCGGGGAGGTGGCGGTGACCTCGACGCCCTGCTGCTGCAGGGTGGTCCACAGGTTGTCGCCCGCGAAGGAGGGGCGCTGGGTGTCGAAGTCGGTGTAGTCGCCCTTGCCGCCGTCGGGTTTGGGCTGGGCGCTCTTGAGGGTGCCCTCGATCGCGTCGCCCTTGGAGTAGATCTTGGTGATGTTGCCCTTGTTCAGCTGGTTGTTGAACTCGGTGTAGGAGATCGTGGTGGCGCCCTCGTTGCCGAAGAACGACAGCAGCAGGTCGGAGATCAGGAACACCACGAGTGCGGTCAGGACGAGGCCCGCCCAGCCGCCGGGCATCCGGCGGCGGGGCGGCGGCGGGGGCGGGGCGCCCTCGGACCGCCAGGGCTGGTCGGGGGTCTGGCGCGGCGGCACGGGTTCGGTCACCCACCGGACGATACGGACAGCCACTGGGGCGGGCCAACCGCAACGCCGCGCCGGACCGTCCGTACGGCCGCACCGACGCCTCCGACCAGCGGATATGACCTCCTGTCAGTGGGCTACGCCGCGCCGCCCGGCCACTCCTCCGCGGTCAGCGCGAACCGCTCGTGGTCGCGCCAGTCCCCCTGGAGGAACAGCATCCGCGGGGTGTAGCCCTCGTGCCGGAAGCCCAGCCGCTTGGCCAGCGCGATCGAGCGCTCGTTCTCCGGCTGCACGTTGATCTCCAGCCGGTGCAGGCCCAGCCCGTCGGCCGACTGCGGGGCGAAGCAGCGGTCCAGGACCAGCCGCAGGCCCTCCGTCATCCGCCCGGTGCCGGCGTACGGCAGGTACGAGTCGTAGCCCAGCGAGGCGTTGCAGAACCGGCCCATCACGATGTTGGCGACGTTCACCTTGCCGACCAGCCCGCCGCTCTCCCGGTCGAGGATCAGGAACGTGCGCAGGCCGGCGCCCTGGCGTCCCAGCAGCTCGGGCAGCCCGTCCGGCTCGACCGGGTTCCACCGTCCGATGTGATCGGCGGACCGGCGGACCGCCTCCGCGTACACAACCTCGTCCTCGGCCCTCGGGGCCCTGATCATCACTCGCACGGCGACATCATCTGGCATGCCGACATCATCCGGCACCGCGAAGCCCGTCGGACACGGCGGCACCCACCGTCCCACCGGCGTCGCCCCGGACACGCGTGCGGCCCGCCGCCCGGAGGACTCCGGACGACGGGCCGCAACAGCGGGAAACCGAGGACTACAGCAGGTCCTTGAACTCCTTGGGCAGTTCGAAGTCGGCCGGGCCCTTGCCCGCGCCGAGACCGAACGCGCCGCCGCCGTCGGCCGGGCCCTGGTCGGCGCCCGGGCCGAGCGCGCGGCGCTCGGCGGCCGCGGCCTCCTCCTGAGCCCGCTTCAACGGGTTGCCGCTCTTGCGCTTGCCCTTGGCCTGCGGGGCCTTCTTGCCGGACTTCTTGGCGCCGCCGCCCATGCCCGGGATCCCCGGCATGCCGGGCATGCCCTTGCCGGAGGCCATCGCGGACATCATCTTGCGGGCGTCGAAGAACCGCTCGACCAGGTTCTTGACCTCGCCGACCTGGACGCCCGCGCCCTTGGCGATGCGGGCCCGGCGGGAGCCGTTGATCAGCTCCGGCTCGGCGCGCTCGGTCGGGGTCATCGACTTGATGATCGCGCCGACCCGGTTGACGTCCTTGTCGTCGATGTTGTTGATCTGCTCGCGGATCTGGCCCATGCCGGGCAGCATGCCGAGCAGCTTGGAGATCGAGCCCATCTTCTGGACCTGCTCCAGCTGGGACAGGAAGTCGTCCAGCGTGAAGGCCTTCGGGCCGCCGCGCAGCTTGGCGGCGATCTTCTCGGCCTCGGCCTGCGAGAAGGTCTGCTCGGCCTTCTCGATCAGCGAGAGGACGTCGCCCATGCCCAGGATGCGCGAGGCCATCCGGTCCGGGTGGAAGGCGTCGAAGTCGTCGACCTTCTCGCCGTTGGAGGCGAACATGATCTGGCGGCCGGTGACGTGCGCGACCGACAGGGCGGCGCCACCGCGGGCGTCGCCGTCGAGCTTGGAGAGCACGACACCGGTGAAGTCGACGCCTTCGAGGAAGGCCTGCGCGGTGGTGACCGCGTCCTGGCCGATCATCGCGTCGACGACGAACAGGACCTCGTCCGGGTTCACCGCGGCGCGGATGTCGGCGGCCTGCTGCATCAGCTCGGCGTCGATGCCCAGGCGGCCGGCGGTGTCGACGACGACGACGTCGTACTGCTTCTGCTTGGCGTACTCGATCGAGTCCCGGGCGACCTGCACCGGGTCGCCGACGCCGTTGCCCGGCTGCGGACCGTAGAAGGCCACGCCGGCGCGGTCGGCGACCACCTGGAGCTGGTTGACCGCGTTGGGGCGCTGGAGGTCGCAGGCGACCAGCAGCGGGGTGTGCTTCTGCTGCTTCAGCCAGTGGCCGAGCTTGCCCGCCAGGGTGGTCTTACCGGCACCCTGCAGACCGGCGAGCATGATGACCGTCGGGCCGTTCTTGGCGAACCGCACCCGGCGGGTCTCGCCACCGAGGATGGCGATGAGCTCCTCGTTGACGATCTTGATGATCTGCTGTGCCGGGTTCAGCGCACCGGAGACCTCGACGCCGGCCGCACGCTCCTTGACCTGCTTGATGAAGGCCCGGACGACCGGCAGCGCGACGTCCGCCTCCAGCAGCGCGATGCGGATCTCGCGGGCGGTGGCGTCGATGTCCGCCTCGCTCAGGCGGCCCTTGCCCCGGAGGTTCTTGAACGTCGCTGCGAGGCGATCGGAAAGGGTGTCGAACACGTCGTCGCGGGTCCTCTGCGGCATCGGTATCGGTACGGTCGTCGTCCCCAGGGTATCCGGCCGCCCCGGGTACGGTCTCCACCCCCGGGCGAGCGGCCCTCCGCCGCCCGTGCGGGAGGCCCTCGGCCGCCCGTGCGGGAGGCCCTCAGCCCAGCGCCGAGCGGACCGCCGCCGCCACCTCCCGGGCCCGCTCGGCGGCCAGCGGCAGGCCGGCCGGATCGGTCAGGTAGAAGGAGTCGACGGCCTCCGCCCCCAGCGTGGAGACGTGCGCGGTGCGCACCCGCACCCCCGCCCCGTCCAGCGCCCGGCCGATCCGGTGCAGCAGCCCGGGGGCGTCGTGCGCCCGGACCTCCAGCACGGTCGCGGTCGCCGAGGCCACCGCGGGCGCCACCGTGACCAGCGGCGGCGGGGTCGGGATGCCCTTGCGGCGCGGGGCGGCGGCGTCCCGCTCGGCGAGCCGGCGGGAGACGTCCAGCGTGCCGTCCAGCGCCCGGCGCAGGTCCGCGCGCAGCCGGGCCGCCTCCGGCAGCTCGCCGAACTCGGCCGCCACCCGCCAGGACAGCAGCAGCACCGGGCCGGCGCCGATCGGGTCCAGCTCGCGCAGGCCCGCCGAGCGGACGGTCAGCCGGTGCAGCGCCAGCACCCCGGCGACCGTGCCGAGCAGCCCGGGCCGGTCCGGGACGGCCAGGTTCAGCTCGACGCCCATCGGCTCGGTGCCCGGGTCCGCCCCCTCGGCCTGGGCCAGCAGCGACAGCGCGGGGGCGCCGGTGCGGGCGGCCTCGACCGCCAGCCGCTCCTGCTCCGCGCCGGGCTCCGCCTCCACCGGCGCGGCCCCGCCGCCGGCCAACTGCACGGCGACCCGGGCCACCAGGCCGTCCACCAGGGAGGCCCGCCAACTGCTCCACGCGGCCGGGCCGGTGGCCAGCGCGTCGGCCTCGGTGAGGGCGTGCAGCAGTTCCAGCTCCGGCAGGGTGCCGACCGCCTTGGTGATCGTCTCGACGGTGGCCGGGTCGTCCGGGTCGCGCCGGGTGGCGGTGTCCACCAGCGTCAGGTGGTGGCGGACCAGCACCGCCAGGGTCTCGGTGTCCTCGGCGGGGAAGCCCATCCGCACGGCCAGGTCGCGGACGATCACCTCGCCGGCCTCGCTGTGGTCGCCGGGCCAGCCCTTGCCGAGGTCGTGCAGCAGCGCGGCCACCAGCAGCAGGTCCGGTCGGGCCACCCGGCGGGTCATCGCGGCGGCCCGGACCGCGGTCTCGACCAGGTGCCGGTCCACCGTCCAGCGGTGCACCGCGTTGCGCTGCGGACGGCAGCGGACCCGCTCCCAGTCCGGCAGCAGCCTGGTCACCAGCCCCTCCGCCTCCAGCGCCTCCCAGACCGGGACGGCCGCCTCCCCCGCCCCCAGCAGGGTCACCAGCTGCTCGCGCGCCTCGTCCGGCCAGGGCACCGGCAGCGGGCGGCACTCGGCGGCCAGTCGGCGCACCGTCGCGTACGAGACGGTCAGCCCGTTCTGCGCGGCGGCGGCCGCGGCGCGCAGCGGCAGCACCGGGTCGGCGGCCGGACGGGCGGCCTGGGCGAGCACCGCCTCGCCGTCCTGCTCGACCACGCCCTCGGCGAGCGGGCGGCGGGCGACGGCGCCCCGGGCCACCGCGCCGGCGCCCCGCCCGGCGCCGGTGAACGGGAAGCCCAGCCGGACCGCCCGGCGGCCGCGGCCGGAGCGGGCGGCGAGCACCCGGTCGACCGCCCGCCAGGTGACGTCGCTCGCGTAGGCGATGGTCCGGGCGGCCTCGTAGACCTGGCGCAGCAGGGTGTCGGCGTCCAGCACGCCGAGCCGCTCGGCGACCTGGTCCTGGTCCTGGAGGCCGAGCCGCTCGGTGGCCCGGCCGGTGACCAGGTGCAGCGCGTCGCGGACGTCGGCGAGGCGCAGGGCGGCGGTGTCCAGGCCGTCCCGGGGCGCGTCGGCCAGCCAGGTGGCGGCGACGGCGTCCAGCGCGACCAGGTCGCGCAGACCGCCCCGGGCCTCCTTGAGGTCGGGCTCCAGCAGGAAGGACAGTTCGCCGTGCCGCTCGGCCCGCTCCCGGCCCAGCTCGCGCAGTTCGGGCAGCCGCACGGGGGCACTCGCGCGCCAGTCGGTGAACACCGCGGACCGCAGCGCGGCGGTGAGGTCCCGGTCCCCGGCCAGGTGCCGGGCGTCCAGCAGGCCGAGCTGGGCCTTGAGGTCGGCGGCGGCCACCGCCCGGGCCTCGGCGACGGTGCGCACCGAGTGGTCGAGCTTGGCACCCGTGTCCCAGACCGGGTACCAGATCCGCTCCGGCAGCTCGCGCGGGACCGGGCCGGAGTGCAGCAGCAGGACGTCCAGGTCGCTGCGCGGGGACAGCTCGCCCCGGCCGTAGCCGCCGACGGCGACCAGCGCGACGCCGGACGCCGGCGCCCCGGCGTCGGCGAGCAGCGCGGCCAGCCAGTCGTCGGTGAGCCGGGCGAGCGCGGCCCGGCGCGGGCGGCCGGTCAGCCCGGGCCGCTCCAGCAGCGCGGTCCTTGCCGCCGCGTGGCCGAGGGGGTCGGAGGGGCTGGTCTCGGTGGTCATGCGCGTGGGTCCCGTCCGTGGTGCGGATGAGCCGTCGTGGGGGCCGGCCGGTGGGGCTGGGCCGTCGCGGGGCCGAGCCGTCGTACGGCTGAGCGGGGATGCGCCGACGGGCGGACCCGCGCCCCGGGCAGGGGGCGGATCCGCCGGATCGGTCAGTGCCTCACAGGGCGTCCGGGCCGCGTTCGCCGGTGCGGACCCGGACGGCGGTGTCGACCGGGACGCTCCACACCTTCCCGTCGCCGATCTTGCCGGTGCGGGCGGCCTTCACCAGGACGTCGATCAGGTCGTCGGCGTCCTCGTCCTCGACCAGGACCTCGATCCTGACCTTCGGTACCAGGTCGACGGTGTACTCGGCGCCCCGGTAGACCTCGGTGTGGCCGCGCTGGCGGCCGTAGCCGCTGGCCTCGGTGACGGTCAGGCCGTGGACCCCGAAGGCCTGCAGCGCGGCCTTCACCTCGTCCAGGCGGTAGGGCTTGATCACGGCGGTGATGAGCTTCATCAGGCGTCGACCTCGGTCTTCTCAACGGACGTCCCGACGGACGTGTCGGCGGACTTTCCGGCGGGCGGGTCGGCGGGCTTCCCGGCGGGCTTCCCACCGGACGCGGCACCGGCGCCCACGGTCGGGAGTGCCCGGGCCAGCCCCGCGCCGACGGCGCTGAAATCGTAGGCGGACTCGGCGTGTTCGGCCTGGTCGATGCCGGCCACCTCGACCTCCTCGGGGACCCGGAAGCCGACCAGCTTGTCGACCGCCTTGGCCAGCAGCCAGGACAGCACGAAGGAGTACGCGGCGACCACCGCCACGCCCATCGCCTGCTTGCCGAGCTGGCCGAGCCCGCCGCCGTAGAACAGGCCCTTGGCGGTCTGGCCGACCCCGCCGGTGGCGAACAGGCCGATCAGCAGCGAGCCGATCGCCCCGCCCACCGCGTGCACGCCGACCACGTCGAGCGAGTCGTCGAAGCCCCAGCGGTACTTGAGCGAGACGGCGGCGGCGCAGACGGCGCCCGCGACCAGGCCGATCGCCACCGCGCCGAGCGGGCTGACCGAGCCGCAGGCCGGGGTGATCGCGACCAGCCCGGCCACCGCGCCGGAGGCGGCGCCCAGCGTGGTGAACGCGCCGTGCTTGAGCTTCTCGAAGACCAGCCAGCCGACCAGCGCCGCACCGGTGGCGACCTGGGTGTTCACCATCGCCATCGCGGCCACGCCGTTGGCGGCCAGCGCCGAGCCCGCGTTGAAGCCGAACCAGCCGAACCAGAGCAGCCCGGAGCCGAGCATCACCAGCGGCAGGCTGTGCGGGCGCATCGGGTCCTTCTTGAAGCCGACCCGCTTGCCCAGCACCAGGCAGAGCGCGAGGCCCGCGACACCGGCGTTGATGTGCACGGCCGTGCCGCCGGCGAAGTCGATCACGCCGTTGCGGTCGCCCAGCCAGCCGCCGTTGCCGTTGTCGAAGAAGAACACCCAGTGCGCGACCGGGAAGTAGACCACCGTCACCCAGAGCGCGATGAACAGGCCCCAGGCGGAGAACTTGGCCCGGTCCGCGATCGCACCGCTGATCAGCGCCGGGGTGATGATCGCGAACATCAGCTGGAAGACCGCGAACGCCGTGACCGGGATCGATCCGGTGAGTTCGTTCAGCCCGATGTTGCGCATCCCGAGGAAGTCCAGGTTGCCGATCAGACCGGCGAAGGAGTCGGGCCCGAAGCTGAGCGAGTAGCCGTAGAGCACCCAGAGCACGCTGACGATGCCGAGCGAGAGGAAGCTCATCGCCAGCATGTTCAGTGTGCTCTTGGCCCTGACCATGCCCCCGTAGAAGAAGGCCAGGCCCGGGGTCATCACCATGACCAGGGCCGCACTGATGAGTACGAAGGCGGTGTCGCCCGCGCTGAAGCCGTCCGGCATCGGCGTCTCCTCTGCGTGAGTGCCGCTCCACCCCCGGGTACCTGTCCCGTGCCACCCGGGGTGGCGGCGATGAAGAGGAGAGTGCCGAAGGCTGGTTTCGGCCAGTGCGACCGGTTGTTTCGCGGCCGTGACGCGTGCGTCGCGCGGGTTACGGGCACGTGAACCGCGGCCCGGACGCGGGGCCGGATGGGTTACCGTGCCGCCTCACCGCACCGTCCGGTACCGCCTCACCGCACTGCCCGGTACCGCCTCACCGCAGCGCCCGGGCCGCCCCGGACGTGCCACCGACCGTGACGGCGGCGGCCGTCACGGTCGGTGGAGCCCCGCCGGAGTCGCTCAGACCACCGAGACGAACTCCGGGATGTCCTGGACCACCCGCTCCTTGAGCCGGCTCACCGCGTCCACGCCCTGGAACCGGGCCGCCGCGGCCTCCGTGGTCTTTCGCACCCGGGAGTTCAGCCGCTCCGAACGCACCTTGGTCGCGATGTCGACCGCCTGCTCGGCGTACCTCGCCGCCTCCTCGGCCTCCCGCTGCAGCAGGTGCACGCTGGCCATGCCGATCAGGTTGAAGGCGTACGACCGCACGTGGTCGTCGTCCTGCCGGAACAGGTCGACCGCGCGCTCCATCACCGGCGCCGACAGCGAGGCGTACAGCTGGGCGTTGTCCGAGTGGTACGCGAGGTCCCGGTAGGAGTGGGCGTTCTCGGCGTTCAGCTCGGCCGGCGAGAAGAACTTCAGCCAGTCCGGGTCGCCGTCACCGTCACGGATGTCGGTGAAGGTGTCCTCGGACAGCCGGATCGCCCGGGCGCAGCGGTTGATCTCGCCGATGGTGGCGTAGGCGCGCGCCTCCATCGCGTACAGCAGGGACTGCTGGCGCGGGGTGGCGGTGTCCCGGCTGCCGTACTGCGCCAGGTGGATCAGCTCCAGGGCGTCCTCGCCCCGGTTGAGGTGGATCATCTGGCGGCTCATGTCGGTGAGGATCAGCGCGCCGAAGGGGCGGTCGCCGGCCTCCTTGGCCGCGTGCAGCGCCAGCACGTAGTACTTCTGCGCGCTCGGGTGCATCCCGACGTCGTACGACATCCATCCGGCCAGGTGGGCGAGTTCGGCGGTGAGCCGGAACAGCCGCTTGGTGGTGTCCTCGCTGTACGTCTCCTGCAGCAGGTCGGTGACCTCGTGGAGTTGGCCGACCACGGCCTTGCGGCGCAGCCCGCCGCCGTTCTGGGCGTCCCACTGACGGAACATGACCGTGGTCTGCTCCAGCAGTTCCAGCTCCGGCTCGGAGAGCCGGCCGGTGAACGCCTCGCCGCCGTTGGCCGCGGTGAGGATCGGGGTGGGGACGCCGGTCGGGCCGGGCGTGAGCCAGCGCTGCATCGGCTCGATCAGCGCGGCGCCGGCGGTCAGCGCGAGGGAGGTGCCGAGGAAGCCCCGGCGGTTGAGCATCAGGTCGCTGCGGGAGTAGTCGCTGATCAGCTGGACGGTCTGCGGGGCGCTCCACGGCAGGTCGACGCCGCCGCCGACCGTGGAGACCGGGACGGCGGCGCGCAGGCCGAGGTCCTCGACCGAGACCACCGAGCCGAAGCGCTCCGAGAACAGCTCGGACATGATCTTGGGGATCGGCTCGCGCGGCTGTTCCCCGTCGAGCCAACGACGCACCCGGGAGGTGTCGGTGGACACGTGGTGGGCGCCGATCTGCCGGGCCCGGCGGTTGACCTGGCGGGCCAACTCACCCTTGGACCAGCCGCTGCGGGCGAACCACGTGGTCAGCTTCTCGTTGGGTTGCTTCTCTGCCATGGGAACGTCCCCATCCCGCCCGGCCCCTGCGGGGCCCCCGATCGTGACCGCCCGACGGTTGCGGGCTCTTGCCAGACGTGCCGTGCCTGAGGTGTCGCGGTGCCGCCCGTCCTGTCCTCGCGGTACCGCTCGTCGTACTGGTGTGCCATCGTCCCGGACGGTCCGTCAGATCCCCAACTCCCGTTCCCCGACGGCTCGGAGCAGGCGCTTCGACGACGTCCGTGTGCTGAACGTAGTGCCCCGTGAGGCACCCGTGGGAGCGCCCCTGGCGAAACGCCACCTTTCGCCACCCCCAGGAGTGAACCGAACCCCGGGGGCACACGCTTGACTGGGTAGTCGCGACGGTCCGGCATATGCGGGCCGCCAAGTCCCCCGGCCAACCCCGGCAGACCCGGCAGACCCCGCAATCCATCGCAGTCCCAGGCGAGTTCGGCGCCCACTCGGGACGGCAACCGTCCCGCGCACACGACGATCCGGCATCGGCGCCGCCCCCACAAGGCGGCGCCCGAGGCACACCGCCACAACAGGCGCACGCCAAGCGCTGCGCGCCGCCACCGCACCACGCACCACACACCGGACAATCAACACACAGTCACCGTCCCGTAACCATCGGCAACGAGAACCTGTTGGGGGAGGCATGGACAACCTGTTCGGCGAACTTCGACTGGGGCACCTGCGGCTGGCACCGCTGGGCGCGCGCCGCCGCACCAAGGTCACCGCGTCCCGGGCCGCCGCGGAGTACACCGGCCGCTGGGGCTGGACCGTCGCCACCGGCGAACCGGCCGCCGGCGCCACCGCCCCGACCCGCTGTCCCTGCGGCTCCCGCCGCTGCGCCGCCCCCGGCCTGCACCCCGTGCCCGGCACCACCGGGCCGGCCGACGCCGCCGACTCCGAGGGCTCGGTGCTGTTCCCCACCGGCCGCGCCTTCGACGTGCTGGACGTCCCCGAGCCGGCCGGCCTCCAGGCCCTGGTCCGGCTGGAGCGGATGGGCACCCAGGTCGGCCCGGTACTGGCCCCGCCCACCGGCCGACTGCAGTTCCTGGTCTCCGCCGGCACCGCCCGCCGACTGCCCGACCTGCTGTACCGGATGGGCTGGGACGACGCCGCGCTCGACCTCACCTGCCACGGCGAGGGCAGCTACGTCGCCGCCCCGCCCACCGTGCTCGGCGAGCTCGGCCCGGTCCGCTGGCTGCGCCGCCCCACCCGCGACAACGCCGGCTGCCCGCCCGAGGCCCGGCTGCTGCTCGGCACCCTCGCGTACGCCTGCCACCGCAGCCGCGAGCGCACCGCCGAGCCCGCCTGGATCGCCTCGTAGGACTCCTCTCGGACGCCGAACGTCGGACGCCGGACGCCGGCACCCGCCCCCGGCCTCCCCGGACCCCGGACAGGCGAAAGGGCCCGCCCCCGAAGGAGCGGACCCCGACCGACGGGAAGTCCCGGTCAGTCCCCGATCAGCGCGTCCACGAACGCACCCGGCTCGAACGGCGCCAGATCGTCCGCGCCCTCGCCCAGACCGATCAGCTTGACCGGCACGCCCAGCTCGCGCTGGACCGCGACCACGATGCCGCCCTTGGCGGTGCCGTCCAGCTTGGTCAGCACGATGCCGGTGATGTCCACCACCTCGGCGAACACCCGGGCCTGGATCAGGCCGTTCTGACCGGTGGTGGCGTCCAGCACCAGCAGCACCTCGTCCACCGGGCCGTGCTTCTCGACGACCCGCTTGACCTTGCCCAGCTCGTCCATCAGGCCGGTCTTGGTGTGCAGCCGGCCGGCGGTGTCGATCAGCACCGTGTCGACGCCCTCGGCGATGCCCTCCTTGACCGCGTCGAACGCGATGGAGGCCGGGTCGCCGCCCTCCGGGCCGCGCACGGTGCGCGCACCGACCCGCTCGCCCCAGGTCTGCAGCTGGTCCGCGGCGGCGGCGCGGAAGGTGTCGGCCGCGCCGAGCACCACGGTGCGGCCGTCGGCGACCAGCACGCGCGCCAGCTTGCCGGTGGTGGTGGTCTTGCCGACGCCGTTGACGCCGACGACCAGGACCACGGCCGGGCCCTCCTCGTGCTTGGTGGAGCGGACGGTGCGGTCGGCGTCCTTGCCGACCAGCTCGACCAGCTCCTCGCGCAGCAGGGCGCGCAGCTCGTCGGGGGTACGGGTGCCGAGCACCTTCACCCGGGTGCGCAGCCGCTCGACCAGCTCCTGGGTCGGGGCGACGCCGACGTCCGCGGTGAGCAGGGTCTCCTCGATCTCCTCCCAGGTGTCCTCGTCCAGGTGCTCGCGGGAGAGCAGCGAGAGCAGGCCCTTGCCCAGCGAGTTCTGCGAGCGGGAGAGCCGGGAGCGCAGCCGGACCAGCCGGCCGGCGGTGGGCTCGGGGACCTCGACGGCGGGCGCCGCCTCGGCCTCGGCCGGGGCCTCGACCGCCACCTCCTCGGCGGGCTCGACGGCCTCGGGGAGCGGCACCTCCTCGACGGTACGGCGGGGCTCCTCGGTCGGCGGCGCGGCCTCCTCGCCGACCTGGGGCTCCTGCGGGGTGGTCTTCGGCGCCGTGATGACCGGCGCCTGCGACTTCGGGGGCAGCTGCTGGCGTCGTCTGCCGGAAACGACGAGGCCCGCGATCGCGCCGACGGCGACCACGGCGATGACTACGGCAAGGATCACGTATTCCACATCAATCTCCTTCACTGGATCCCACGACAGAGTGATCCTTCGGTCACCGACGCACGGGGCGCCGCCGCCTCCCTTACGCTGGCCGCGTGCCACCCGGCACCGGTCAGGGCTTGGCCGTCATGAGGTCGTCAAGCGGCTGAGTGAGAAGCCCCCTCGCGCGCGAGGGGGAGGAGTCACAACCCGACCAGTATCCGTGATCGGGTCGTCCGGGAGCATCTGCCCCGGCGTGGGCCGTTGGATCAGACCATCGGCCCTGAGGTGATCGCCTCGTCGTGCTGCCGGGGAGGCACCGAGAGTGCTTTCCGCTCCCGGTGCCCCTCGCGCAGCCGCTGGCTGATCACCTGGGAGATCCCGTCGCCCTTCATGGTCACGCCGTACAGGGCGTCGGCGGACTCCATGGTCAGCTTCTGGTGGGTGATCACGATCAGCTGGGAGCTCTCCCGGAGCTCCTCCATGATCCCGACCAGCCGGCGCAGGTTGGTCTCGTCCAGCGCCGCCTCCACCTCGTCCATCACGTAGAACGGGCTGGGCCGGGCCTTGAAGATCGCCACCAGCAGGGCCACCGCGGTCAGCGAGCGCTCGCCGCCGGACAGCAGCGACAGCCGCTTGACCTTCTTGCCGGGCGGACGGGCCTCCACCTCGACCCCGGTGGTGAGCATGTCGTCCGGGTCGGTCAGCACCAGCCGCCCCTCGCCGCCGGGGAAGAGCCGGGCGAAGACGCCCTCGAACTGGGCGGCGGTGTCGTGGTAGGCGGCGCTGAACAGCTGCTCGACCCGCTGGTCCACGTCCCGGACGATGTCCAGCAGGTCGCGCCGGCCGCGCTTGAGGTCGTCCAGCTGCTCGCCGAGGAAGGTGTGGCGCTCCTCCAGCGCGGCGAACTCCTCCAGCGCCAGCGGGTTGACCTTGCCCAGCTGCTGGTACGCCTTCTCGGCGGCCCGCAGCCGCTTCTCCTGCTCGGCCCGGACGTACGGGTACGGCTCCCCCGGCTCCTGCCCGTCCTCCGCCGCCGCCGAGGGCGGGACGGGCCGGTCCGGCCCGTACGAGGCCAGCAGCTCGCCGCCGTCGATGCCGAACTCCTCCAGCGCGCGGGCCTCCAACTGCTCGATCCGCAGCCGCTTCTCGGCCCGCAGCACCTCGTCCCGGTGCCCGGCGTCGACCAGCTTGTCCAGCTCCTCCTTGAGCCCGCGCCCGTGTTCGCGGTGCTCCCGGAGCTCGCGCTCCCGCTCGGTGAGCGCCTGTTCGACGGCCGCCCGCCCGGCGTCCGCGCGGGCCAGCGAGACCTCCAGGCAGGCGAGCAGCTGCCGGGCGCCCGCCGCGACGGCGTTCGCCACCCGGGCGTCGTGCTCGGCGCGCCGGCGGCGCTCGGCGGCCCGGGCGCGCGCCTCGCGCTCGGCGCGGGCGGCCCGGTCCAGCTGGTCGGCCCGGCCGGTCAGGGCGCGGACCCGCTCCTCGTGGGTGCGCACCGAGAGCCGGGCCTCCAGTTCGGCCTGCCGGGCGGCCGAGGCGGCCTCGGTGAGCCGCTGCTGCTCGGCCCGGTCCGGCTCGTCCTCCCCCGCGTCCGCCGACTCCTCGGCGACGGCCAGCCGTTCGGCCAGTTCCTCGGTGGCGGCGAGCAGTTCGGCCAGGCCCTGTTCGGCCCGCGCGGCGGCGGCCGAGAGCCGTTCGGCCTCCCCAACGGCGGCCCGGGCCTGCCCGCCGAGCCGGCCGAGCGAGCCCGCCACCCGGGCCCGTTCCTGCTCGGCCTGCCGTCGCTGTTCGCCGAGCCGCTCCAGTTCGGCGGCCGACTCCCCGCGCAGTGCGGTGAGTTCGGCCAGCCGCCCGGCCGACTCGGCGCAGCGCAGGTCGACCTCCGTGATCGCCCGGGCGGCCCGGTCCACCGCCGCCCGGGTCTCCAGCTCGCTGGGCGCGCCGGCGGAGCCGCCCTGGGCGAAGCCGGCGCCCAGCCGGTCGCCCTCGGCGGTGACGGCGGACAGTCCGGGGCGTTCGGCGACCAGGCGCAGCGCCTGGTCCAGGTCGGCGACCACGGCCACCCCGGCCAGCCGGTTGCGTACGGCGGCGAGCAACTCGGGCGGCCCGTCGACCAGTTCGGCGGCCCAGCGGGCCCCTTCGGGCAACTCGCCCTCGGTCCGGGGCAGTTCGGCGGCACCGGCGACCAACAGTGCGGCCCGCCCGGCGTCCTGGGCGCGCAGCAGCCGCAGCGCCCCGGCGGCGGCGCCGGGCGAGTCGACCGCCACGGCGTCGGCGGCCGCGCCGAGCGCGGCGGCGAGCGGCACCTCGTGGCCGGGTTCGATCCGCAGCAGCGCGGCGGCCGGGCCGAGCACGCCGGCCAGTCGCTCCCCCGCGTCCAGCAGCGCGCCGGTGCCGTCCTTGCGGCGCAGTCCGAGCGAGAGCGCCTCGTGCCGCGCGGTCAGCGCGGCCCGCTCGCGTTCGGCGGCTCCGGCCGCCTCCCGGGCCGCCGCCAGCTCCCGTTCGACCTCGGCCAGCCGGGCCCGGGCCCGCCGGTAGCCGTCCTCGGCCCGTCCGTCCTCGACGGCCGAGCCGTCCACCTGCTGCTGGAGCTCGTCCAGTTCGCCCTGGGCGGCCCCGGCGCGCAGCAGGGCCTCGTCCCTGGCCTCGGTGAGCCGGCCGAGTTCGGCCTGCGCCGAACCGGCCCGGGAGCGGGCGGCGGCGGCCTGCCCCTGGAGCCGGGCCAGGCCCTCCCGGCGGTCGGCGATGGCCCGGGTGGCGTCCCGCAGCCGACGTTCCTCGGCGGCCAGCGCGGATTCGAGTCCGCTCTTGTGCTCGACCGCCTCGGCCAGCGCGTACTGGGCCTCCTCCAGTGCCTCGGCGAGTGCGGCCTCCTCCTCGCGGACCCGTTCGGCCTCCCGCTCCAGTTCCTCCGGGTCCCGGCCGCGGCGTTCCTCGACCGTGCCCCCGGCGACGGCGTGCCGGGCCCGGGCCTCGGCCAGTCCGATCGTGCCGCGGGTGCGTTCGGCGAGCGCGGAGAGCCGGTACCAGGTCTGCCGGGCGGCCTCCAGGCCCGGCCCGAGCTGCTGGACCTGCGCCTCCAGCACGCGTTCGCGCTGCACCGCCCGGGCCAGTTCCTGTTCGACGGTGGTCCGGCGCAGCCGCAGGGCCAACTCGTCGGCGACCTCGGCCTCGACGGCCCGGCGCAGGGCCAGCAGGTCGTCGGCGAGCAGCCGCAGCCGGGCGTCGCGCAGGTCCGCCTGGATGCCGGCGGCCCGGCGGGCGACCCTGGCCTGCTTGCCGAGCGGGCCGAGCTGGCGGCGCAGTTCGGCGACCAGGTCCTGGACCCGGTTGAGGTTGGCCTGCATCGCGTCCAGCTTCCGCAGCGCCTTCTCCTTGCGCTTGCGGTGCTTGAGGACGCCGGCCGCCTCCTCGATGAAGGCGCGCCGGCCCATCGGGTCGGCGTGCAGGACGGAGTCGAGCCGGCCCTGCCCGACGATGACGTGCATCTCGCGGCCGATGCCGGAGTCGGAGAGCAGTTCCTGGATGTCCAGCAGGCGGCAGGTCTCGCCGTTGAGCGCGTACTCGCTGCCGCCGTTGCGGAACATGGTCCGGGTGATCGTCACCTCGGCGTAGTCGATCGGCAGGGCGCCGTCGGCGTTGTCGATGGTGAGGCTGACCTCGGCGCGGCCCAGCGGGGCGCGCCCGCTGGTCCCGGCGAAGATGACGTCCTCCATCTTGCCGCCGCGCAGGGACTTGGCACCCTGCTCGCCCATCACCCAGGACAGCGCGTCCACCACGTTGGACTTGCCGGAGCCGTTCGGGCCGACCACGCAGGTGATGCCCGGTTCGAAGCGCAGGGTGGTGCTGGAGGCGAAGGACTTGAACCCGCGCAGCGTCAGACTCTTCAGGTGCACGCGGCCGGTCCCCTCATTCGCTCACGACGGGAACCGACTGTATCCGCAGTCCGACACGACGAAGGGACGCCACATCCGGGCGTCCCTTGCAAAGCTGCGTCCCTTTCGGGGCGGCTCAGTGCACAGCGGCGTCGATCTGGGAGGACCGGGGCGGGGCTCAGGTGAGCGCCGGCTCCCGCTGGTCCAGATCGATGCTGTTGAGCAGCGAGTGCTCGTCAGCGACAGCGGTGAGCGCGTCGTTCTCAGCCTGCATCCGAAGGAGCTCGGACTCAAGATCCTGGACGCGCTGCTGAAGCCGTCGCATCTCGGAGAGCATTCGCGGGTCGGGGCCGCCGACGTACCCGAGAAGCGCCTTTGCCATGATGAATGGTCCTCCACGCTGAGTGACCGAACCGGAACGGTACAGGTCTAGGGGGAAGGGGGACGCACGCGCGGCGCGCACCGGAAGTGCTGGCTGGGCACTACGGCACAACCGCCGTGAGCTGGGCTCACGAGAGCATGCGCCTGCCGGGGAACGCGATCGTGTGCGCGGGCTTCAAGCGTCTCACCAAAGACGGAAAGGGTCAACACGATCACCGCACGCTACCGCGCCCCTGTCACCTGCCCGGCGGTGTCGTCACGCCTGGGGGTCTCGGGCCCGGGTCCACCACGTGCTCGTGGATCATCGTTCGATGCGGAGTCAACCACGAGTCTGCCCGAATGGCAACCGTATGACACCGACGGTTGCCGATCATTTCCGGGGCGCGACGGCGGCGCCCCGCGGGGAGACGGCTCAGCGGATCTCGAAACCCTCGTAACCTGCGCCGACGGCGGTCCAGATCTCCGTCACACCACTCACCGCGCCGGGCGTGTCGGGGCCGCGCAGCTGGGCCAGCAGCTGCTCGCAGTCGGCGGCCAGGCCCTCGGCCACCACCTGCACCCGGCCGTCGCCGAGGTTGCTCGCGTAGCCGGTCAGGCCGATCTCCAGCGCCCGCGCCCTGGTCCACCAGCGGAACCCGACCTGCTGGACCTTCCCCCGGACCCAGGCGGTCACCCGGACCGGTTCATCACTGTGGGCATCGCGACCGTGCATGCCCCCGACCCTAACGGGCCCCGGGGCAGGTCACCGCTCCAGGCCTGCCGGGGACGGCGAACGGCCCCGCCGGTCGGAACCGGCGGGGCCGTGGGGATCGCGGACGGATCAGCGGATCAGCGGGTCACCAGTCCCCGCCACCGCCGCCGAAGTCGCCGCCGCTGCCACCGCCCCAGTCGCCGCCGCTGAAGTCGGAGGCGTTGAAGTCGGCGCCGGTGAAGTCGCCGCCCTCGTACTGGTCCTGGTAACCGCCGTGGCCGCCCTCCATCATCGGGGCCGCCGCGTAGGCCGGGGAGCTCATCATCGAGCCGAGCATGGTGCCGACCAGCAGGCCGCCCAGCAGGCTGCCGCCGCCGAAGCCGCTGTAGTACCCGCCGGCGTACGGCGCGTAGGCCGGGCCCGCGTTCCAGTACGGCTGCGGGCCGTGCTCGGTGTCGACGGTGCGCACCGCCGGGTCGAGGCCGGCCGCGACGCGGTCCGCGTCGGCCTGGCAGACCGGGACGGGGCGGGCGGAGCCGCCGGCCGGGGCCCAGTCGACGTCCTTGACGGACGGGCCGTGCCGCGGGTCCATGAAGCACGGGGGGCGCCGCTCGGGCAGCGGGCGCTTCTCGCGCCGGGCGGCCAGGGTGGCCAGTTGGAACCGGCCCTCCTCGATCGCCTCGGTGACCTGCTTGACGTCCTCGGGCTTCTTCGCCTCCTCCATCAGCCGCTTGGACTTCTCGTACGAGTCCAGGGCGTGGCTGTAGTCGGTGCGCTGGGCGTCGTCGGCGTCGGCGGCACGCGGGTTGAAGTCGAGCCGCTCCAGCTCGACGCCGAAGGCGGTGATGTCCTCGTCGACGACGCGGCGCAGCTGCTCCAGCTCGGCCCGGGCCTGCTCCTCCTTGCGCTTCTTGGCGCGGCGGAAGAGGAAGAAGACACCGGCGCCGGCCAGGGCCAGCAGCAGGACCGGGATGATCACCCAGGCGATCGAGGTGCTGCTGTTGACCCCGCTGCCCTTGGTCTGCGGGGCGGCCTGGTCGACGAAGTCGTTCAGGGTGGCGTTGATGTCGCCCTTGTCGGCACGGTGGACGGCGCCCGCGATCCGGCTCGCCGCGCCGGCGCTCATCGCCCCGCGGTCCGAGTAGGCCAGGAAGTCGTCGTTGCCGTGCCAGACGGCGTAGACGCCGTCGATGCCCACCAGGGTGCGCAGGTCGGTGCCGATGGTGGCCTTGTTGGCCGCCTCGGGGACGACCGCGACGAAGATCGGCTTGTCGGCCTTCTCGATCTTCTTGGTCAGGGCGTCCGCCTGGGCCTGACTGAACCGGTCCTGCATCGCCGGGGCGACGTAGACCTGGCCCTTCTTGAGGGTGGCTGCGGCGTCGCTCAGACCGCCGGCGGCCGAGGCCGCCGGGGCGAACATGAGCAGCGCCCCGAGCAGCGCCGCCACCAGGGCAAGTGGCCCGGCGCCCCGGGAACGTCGTGCAAGGGTTCTCATAACCCCCGACGCTACCGTGACCAGCGGCGGAGCACGCCATACCCTTCGCATACTGGTGATGACAAGATTCCCCGCCGTCCGGCCGGACGGCTCCCCTTCTCGCGGATGACATTTCCCCGAGTCGACCCCGATACGGGTGGGGCGCGGGAACCACATGAGGCGGCCGGACGTACGTCCCGGCGGGCCCGGGGGCACCGTGGGGGCCGCTCCGGCCCGGTGCGAGGGGGCGTCCCGACCGTACCGCGCGACGGGGCAGACTGTTCCCGGACCGCCGGTCCCATTACTTCTTCTTGACCCAACTCCCGATCGGAGCGCTCGGTGATCATCGGCCTCGTCACGGCTGTGGCGGCATCCGCCTGCTACGGCACCGGCTCGGTCCTCCAGGCCGTCGGATCCCGCCGCTCGGCGCGGGAGGAGGCGGCCAAGGGCGCCGCCGGCTCGACCACCGAGCACGGTGGCCCGAGTCTGTCCTCCACCGCCAAGGCCGCCGTGACCTGGGAGTTCATCACCGGCACGGTGCTCGACCTGATCGGCTTCGGGCTCGGCGCGCTGGCCGCGCGGCTGCTGCCGCTGTTCCTCTCCCAGACCATCATCAGCGCCAACCTGGTGATCACCGCGGTGCTCAGCATCAAGCTGCTGGGCATCCGGCTCAAGCAGTTGGAGTGGGCCTCGATCGGCGTGCTCTGCTCGGCCCTGGTGCTGCTGGCGGTCTCGGCCGGCCCGGAGGGCGGCCACCACGCGTCGATGGCCTTCCACTGGGGGCTGCTGATCGTCACCACCGTGCTGCTGGCCGGCGGCAGTCTGCTGGTGCGCCGGATGGGCTCCAAGGGGGCGATCGTCGCCGGTCTGCTCTCCGGCCTCGGCTTCGGCGCGCTGGGCGTCGGGGTGCGCGTCCTGAACGGCGTGGAGCCCTTCGACCTGGTCCGGCTGATCTCCGACCCGGCGCTCTACGCGATCCTGGTCGGCGGCCTCGGCGGCATGTACGTGCACACCGTGGCGCTGCAGATCGGCTCGGTGAACGGCGCCACCGCCGCCCTGGTGGTCGGCGAGACGGTGCTGCCCGGCGCGATCGGCGTGCTCTGGCTCGGCGACTCGTCGAAGGCGGGCCTGGGCTGGCTCGGGGTGGCCGGCTTCCTGCTCGCGGTGGTCTCCGCGGTCGGTGTCGCCTACTTCGGCCAGGACACCCACGGCAACCCCGGCGGGACGCCCGCCGACCGTCCCGAACTCGCCCACAAGTAGCGGCGATCGGCCCCCGCTGCGTCAGTCCCCGCTGCGTCAGTCCCCGCTGCGGTCCCGCGGCACGCGCTGGCAGCGGGGGCAGAAGTAGCTGGACCGGTTCATCCAGGCGGCCCGCCGGATCGCGGTGCCGCAGCGGCGGCAGGGCTCGTCCTCGCGGCCGTAGGCGTCGAGGTCCCGGGAGAAGTAGCCGCTCTCGCCGTTCACGTTGACGTAGAGGCTGTCGAAGCTGGTGCCGCCCACGGCCAGCGCGGCCGTCATCACGGCCCGGGCGTTGGCCAGCAGCAGTTCGGACTGCGGGCGGGTGAGGGTCGCGGTCGGCCGGTCGTAGTGCAGCTTCGAGCGCCACAGCGCCTCGTCGGCGTAGATGTTGCCGACGCCGCTGATCAGGGTCTGGTCGAGCAGGGCGCGCTTGACGGTGGTGCGCTTGGCGCGCAGCGCGGCGACGAAGGCCGCGTCGTCGAAGCGGGGGTCGAGCGGGTCGCGGGCGATGTGCGCGATGGAGAGCGGGGTGCCCTCGGCGTCCTCCTCGGCCTCCTCGACGGCCAGGCCCCCGAAGGTGCGCTGGTCGACGAAGCGCAGCTCGCGCCCGCCGTCGGCGAAGCGCAGCCGGACCCGCAGGTGGGTCTCGTCCGGCACCGCCGGGTCCTGGACGAGGAGTTGGCCGCTCATCCCGAGGTGGCCGATCAGCGAGGAGCCGGCGCCGGGGCCGCCCAGCGGCACCCAGAGGTACTTGCCGCGGCGCTGCGCGGCGCCGAGGACGGTGCCGGTCAGCCGGTCCGCGAAGTCGGCCGCGCCGCCGGGCTGGCGGCGGACCGCGCGCGGGTGCAGCACCTGGACGTCGGCGACGGTGCGCCCGGCGACCCAGTTCGCCAGACCTCGGCGGACGACCTCGACCTCGGGGAGTTCGGGCACGGGAACAGGCCTCCTGCGTACGACGATCCGGCAGGAGGCCAGGCTACTCGCCGGTCAGGCCCCGGCGGGCAGCCGGTCGGCGTACTTCTCCTTGATCGCGCGCCAGGCGCTCTCGGCGGCCTTCTGCTCGGCTTCCTTCTTCGAGCGGCCGACGCCGCTGCCGAAGTCCTCGCCGGCCACCCGGGCCGCCGCGGTGAAGGTCTTCTCGTGGTCCGGACCGGACTCCATGACCACGTACTCGGGCACGCCGATGCCCACCGAGGCGGTGAGCTCCTGGAGGCTGGTCTTCCAGTCCAGTCCGGCACCCAGCTGAGAGGACTCCTCGATCAGCGGGTCGAACAGTCGGTGGACGAACTCGGTCGCCGCGTCCAGGCCCTGGTCCAGGTAGACGGCCCCGATCACGGCCTCGACGGTGTCGGCGAGGATCGACGACTTGTCGCGGCCGCCGGTTCCCTCCTCACCCTTGCCGAGGCGGATGAAGGTGCCGAGCTCAAGGCCCCGGCCGACGTCAGCGAGCGCGCGGGAGTTGACCACCGCGGCGCGCAGCTTGGCGAGCGTGCCCTCCGGGACGTCCGGGTGGACGCGGTAGAGGGTGTCCGTCACCACCAGGCCCAGCACCGAGTCGCCGAGGAATTCCAGGCGTTCGTTGGTGGGCAGACCCCCGTTCTCGTACGCGTACGAGCGGTGGGTCAGGGCACGTACCAGAAGGGCGCGCTCGAGCGTGTACCCGAGGCGCCCTTCCAGGACGTCGTATTCGGTCGAAGCCGGCCCACCGGCCTTGCCGCTGCCCGAAGAACCCTTCGAGGCAGAGGACGCCTTGCGGGTGGAGTTACCGTCCGACATCGATCCGTGCACCCCGCCGATCAGACCGAGAGGACCTGGCGGCGGTTGTACGTGCCGCAGCTGGGGCACGCGATGTGGCCGAGCTTCGGCTCGTGGCAGCGGTCGCACGCCACGAGAGCCGGAACAACGGCCTTCCAGTTGGACCGACGGTGGCGCGTGTTGCTGCGCGACATCTTCCGCTTCGGAACAGCCACGGCTACTTCTCCTGGTTCTCGGCGGCACCCTCACGGGTGTCGCTGTTCTTGATCCCGTCACCCTCGTCGCCGGGGGCGGCGGAGAGTCCCTGCAGAGCCGCCCACCGGGGGTCGGCGGCGTCGTGGTGGTGCGCCGGGTCGTCGCTCAGGCGTGCTCCGCACTCGGAGCACAGGCCCAGGCAGTCTTCCTGGCACACCGGCTGCAGCGGCAGTGCGAGCACCACCGCGTCACGCAGCACCGGCTGGAGGTCGAACAGGTCGCCCTCCAGGCGGTAAGTCTCTTCTTCCGAGTCCTCGTCGAGGTCCTCGGTCCCGGTGGTCCGGGCGCGGTGACGCTCGTCGGACTCCGGGTAGTAGTACAGCTCCTGGAAGTCCACGTCGATGTCGAAGTCGACGGGCTCCAGGCACCGGACGCACTCGCCCTCGACGTGGGCGTCGGCGGTGCCGGTGACCAGCACGCCCTCGACCACGGACTCCAGGCGGAGCTCCAGCTCGATCGGGCTCTTCTCCGGGACGCCGATCACGTCGATGATCCCGAAGCCCTCGGGGGCCTCCAGGGTCCGGCTCACCTTACGCATCGAGCCCGGGCGACGGCCGAGCTCGTGCGTGTCGAACACGAGGGGGTCGCGGTGGTCGAGGCGGTTCAAGGTGTCCTGACTTCCATAGGGATCAACGCCGTGCCCCCCGTCACGCGCCGGCGTTGCGAGGGCAAGCCGACAGCCGGACATGGGGATGCCGGAGTGGTCAGACTACCGGAGTCTCCCGCCAGGCCCAACTTCGGTCCCGTCGGGAGGCTCCGGGGCGGCCGCTCAGCGGCCGCCGAGCTCCCTCAGCCTGGTCATGTCGATCATGCTGGTGTCGAAGAAGCTGGTCTCGTCCAGGTTCTGCTGCTGCTGGTGCGGCACGGCCGGGGGCAGGGCGGGCTGCTGCGGGTAGGCGTAGCCGTCGTACGGCTGGGCCGCGTAGCCGTCCTGCTGCTGGGGATAGCCGTAGGCGTCCTGGTGCTGGACCTGGTGCTGCTGGCCGTCGTAGTGGGGCTGCTGCTGGGGGTAGCCGCCCTGCTGCTGGCCCCACTGGGTGTTGTACGGGTCGCCCTGGCCGGCCGGGTCGAAGCCGCCCCCGTACACCTCGGCGTACTGCCCGGCCTGGTGCTGGCCGGTCTGGTGCTGCTGGTGCTGGTCGCCCTGGTGCTGGCCGGTCTGGTGCTGGGCGGTCGCCGCGTACTGGTCCGCGCCGGGGGCCTGCCAGCCCGCCGCGGCCGGGGTCTGCTCCGGCCAGGTCTGCTGCTGCGGGACGTCCTCGCGGTACCAGGCGAGGTCGGCGCCGTCGGCGTCCTCGGCGAAGCCGGCGGCCACCGCCTCGGCGCGCTCCTTGGCCTGCTGGGCCTCGTCGGCGGCGGCCAGGTAGGCGCCCAGGTCGTCGATCGGCTTCTTGCCGAGCAGCTTGTCCCGGCCCTTGCCGACCGCCTCCAGGGTCGCGCTGAGCACGTTCTCCAGCGTGGCGAGCTTCACGTCGACGTACTCGTCGACCTCGGGGCTCGGGCTGTGCCGCTGCGGCTGGAACTCCTCGCCATCGCTCTCGGCCTCGACCTCGAAGCCGGCGTCGCCGCGCAGCTTGGTCCGGCCGCGGCCGACCGCGCCGAGCGTCTTGGTCAGCACCACCTCGAAGTTGGCGAGCTTGCTGTCCACGTAGTCGTCGGCCTCGGCACGCCGGGTGTCGACGTCGGCCCGGGCCTCGGCCAGGATCCGGTCGGCCTCGTTCTGGGCCCGGCGGACCACCTCGGTGTCGGAGATCAACGAACCGCGCTCGGAGTGCGCGCCCTGGATGATCCGGTCCGCCTCGGCCTGGGCGTCGGCCACCACCTGCTCGTGGTCGGCCATCACCGACTGGGCCTGGGCGAGTTCGGCGGGCATGGCCGCCTTGAGGTCGTTGAGCAGGCCGATCAGCTCGGCCCGGTTCACCACGCAGGAGGCCGACATCGGCATCGAGCGGGCGTTCTCGACCGCCGCCACGATCTCGTCGACCTTGTTCTGCACGTCCACGGGGCTTCGTCTTTCCGTGTGCCGCCGACGGTCCGGCGGAGGCAGGCCCGGCGCGGTGGACCTCACCGCAGGGCAGGACTACAGACTGTACGGCCCCCGCGCGGCGAGCTCACAACGCCTGCGCCGAACCGGCCTCCACCGCCCCGGACAAGCCATGACGAACCGGCAGAAAGGGGCCCGGCCCGCCGTCCGGCCCTACTGCTCGGCCTTACGCTCCGCGATCCGCTCCACCAGCCGGCGGTGCACCGTCTCCGGCAGCAGGTGCGAGACGTCGCCGCCGTACGAGGCGACCTCCTTGACCAGCGTCGAGGAGAGGAAGCTGTACGTCGGCGAGGTCGGCACGAAGAGCGTCTCGACGCCGGTCAGGCCGTGGTTCATCTGGGCCATCTGCAGCTCGTAGTCGAAGTCGCTGACCGCCCGCAGGCCCTTGATGATCGCCGGGATGCCGCGCTGCCGGCAGTAGTCCACCAGCAGGCCGTGGTGCGACTCGACCACCACGTTCCCGAACGGGACGGTGACCTCCTCGATCAGGCCGATCCGCTCCTCGACGGTGAACATGCCCTGCTTGTTGCGGTTGATCAGGACCGCGACATGCACCACGTCGTACAGCTTGGAGGCCCGCTCGATGATCTCCAGGTGGCCCTTGTGGATCGGGTCGAACGAACCGGGGCAGACGGCTCGGCGCATGGCGTGTGTGCTCCCTCGTGGGGTGACGGCTGCTGCGGGCCGCGGCCCGCTACTCCTGATCGCTGGCCTCGGCGGCGGCGCGACCGTACCAGAGCGTGCCCTCGCCGTAGCGGCGGGAGCGCAGCACCTCGAAGCCCTCGGGCCAGCCGAACTCGCCGCCGCGGGTGCTGCGCTCCACGGTGACGAGTGCGTCCTCCGCGAGCCAGCCCCCGGCCGACAGTGTGATCAGCATCTCGCGCACCTCGTCGTCCGTCACCACGTAGGGCGGGTCGAGGAACACCAGGTCGTACGGGGTCTGCGGGGGCGGCCCGGCGATCACCTTCTCCGCCCTGGCCGCCCGGACCTCCGTGCCCGGCAGGCCGATCGTGCGGACGTTCTCCCGGATCACCCGGGCCGCCTGGGCGTCCGCCTCGACCAGCAGGACGTGCTCGGCGCCGCGCGAGAGCGCCTCCAGGCCGACCGCGCCCGATCCGCCGAACAGGTCCAGCATCCGAGCCCCGTGCAGGGTGCCGCGGAACGCCTCCAGGGTGGAGAACATCGCCTCACGGGCCTTGTCGGAGGTCGGGCGGGTGCCCCGGCCGGGCGGTACGGCCAGTCGGCGGCCGCCGGCCGCCCCGGCGATCACGCGGGTCATGGTGGTGGGAGGTCCTTTCGTCGCTGCCCGACCACGCTATCCCGCCCCGGCTGCGAGCGGGCAAACGCCGGCGAGCGGTGGATAACGACCGGGGCCCCGCCGACGGGTCGGCGGGGCCCCGGCGGACACTCGCTAGCTCGCCTCGGAGCCGGCCCCCTGGCTCGGGACCGCCGCGCCGAGCAGTGCCGGCGAGGCGTAGCGGGACCAGGACAGGCAGCCGTCGGGCGGGCAGAACTCGGGGCGGCGCGGGTCGTGCCCGAGCTCGCGCAGCTTGGTCCGGACGGAGTCGGGCGTGCGGCCGAAGCGGGCGGCGATCCGGGCGACGGTCTCGCCGTCGTGGAAGCGCCGGACCAGCTCCTCCTCGTGCTGCGGCACCCACGGGGCGCCGTGTCCGGGGTACAGCTCGCGCAGCACGTCGCGGTCGGGGATGGGTTCGGCGACGTCCGCGACGATCGCCAGCGCCCGCAGCGCGCGGTTGAGCGCGATCCGCAGCGAGGCGACGTCCTCGACCGGCAGGCGGAGCTTGCCCGAGGCCAGCGGCGCGGCGGCCGCCCCCTCACGCCAGCCGGAGAGGGTGAGGGTGACCTCGCGGTCGTCGTCGCTGGCGAGTTCGATCCGGAAGACCTTGTCGCCCAGCGGGAGCTCGTTGAGATGACGGAATGCCATGGCAGGACCCCCAAGTGTCGTGCCAGGAACGCACCTTGGGGGTGCGCCCTGAACAACTACATTCTCTCCCGGGGGTCTGACAGTCGGGCGGTGCCGGAGCCCGCTCAGCCCTTCTCCATGTAAGCGGCGCGATCCTCGTCGAGCAGGCTCTCCAGCGCGGTGCGCAGCTCCGGGTGGGCGGCCAGCTCCGGGTCCTCGGCGACCAGCCGGGTGGCTTCCGTCCGGGCGGTCAGGATGACCTCCTCGTCCTCCAGCACCGACAGCACCTTGAGCGAGGACTTCACCCCGGACTGGGCCTGGCCCAGCACGTCGCCCTCGCGGCGCTGTTCGAGGTCGATCCGGGAGAGCTCGAAGCCGTCCAGGGTGCCGGCCACCGCGTCCAGCCGGGCCCGGGCGGGGCTGGCCGCCGGCATGTCGCTGACCAGCAGGCACAGTCCGGCCGCGCTGCCCCGGCCGACCCGGCCGCGCAGCTGGTGGAGCTGGGAGACGCCGAAGCGGTCGGCGTCCATGATGACCATCACGGTGGAGTTGGGGACGTTGACGCCGACCTCGATGACGGTGGTGGCGACCAGCACGTCCACCTCCCCGGCGGCGAACCGGCGCATCACGTCGTCCTTGGCGTCGGGGGCGAGCCGGCCGTGCAGGATCTCCACCCGCAGTCCGGCCAGCGGGCCCTTCACCAGCTTCTCGGCGGTCTCCACCACCGAGAGCGGGGGCCGCCGTTCGTCGCTCCCGGCGCCGGCGTCGGCGTCGCCGACCTCCTCGAAGTCCTCCTCGGCGGCCTTCCGCCTCCTCTTGGCGGCCTTCGGGTCGGCGGCCGGCTCCTCGTCGCCGATCCGGGGGCAGACCACGTACGCCTGGTGGCCCTTGCCGACCTCCTCGCGGACCCGCTCCCAGGCCCGGGTGAGGAAGTTGGGCTTCTCCAGCGCGGGGACGACGTGGGTGGAGATCGGCGAGCGGCCGGCCGGGAGCTGGTCCAGGACGGAGGTCTCCAAGTCCCCGAAGACGGTCATCGCGACGGTGCGCGGGATCGGGGTGGCGGTCATCACCAGCAGGTGCGGCGGCTGCTGCCCCTTGGCGCGCAGCGCGTCCCGCTGCTCGACGCCGAAGCGGTGCTGCTCGTCCACCACGACCAGGCCGAGGTCCTGGAACTGGACCTTGTCCTGGATCAGCGCGTGGGTGCCGATGGCGATCCCGGCGTTCCCGCACGCCATGTCGGACATCACCCGGCGGCGGGCGGGGTCACCCATCGAGCCGGTCAGCAGCACCACCCGGGTGGCGTGCTCGGAGCCGCCGAGCATCCCGCCCTGGGCGAGGTCGCCCATCATCTCGACGATCGAGCGGTGGTGCTGCTGGGCCAGCACCTCGGTGGGCGCCAGCAGTACGGCCTGGCCGCCGGCGTCCACCACCGCGAGCATCGCCCGCAGCGCCACCAAGGTCTTGCCGGAGCCGACCTCGCCCTGGAGCAGCCGGTGCATCGGGTGCTCGGTGGCCAGGTCGGCGGCGATCTCGGCGGAGACCTTCCGCTGGCCCTCGGTGAGGGTGAACGGCAGCCGGGCGTCGAAGGCGTCCAGCAGGCCGCCGGCCCGGGCCACCCGGGGCTTGGCCGGCAGCGCGGAGTCGGCGGCCCGGCGCTGGGCGAGGGCGACCTGGAGGACGAAGGCCTCGTCCCAGCGCAGCCGGCCCTGGGCGCGCTCGCGGTCGGCCTGGCTGCCCGGGCGGTGGATCAGCTCCAGCGCCTCCGGCAGCGGGATCAGGTCGTGGCGCTCGCGCAGTTCGGCGGGCAGCGGTTCGCCGACGTCGCCGAGGTGCTTGGTGAGCGCGGTCTCGATGCAGATGGACAGCTTCCAGCTGGGCATCTGGGCGCTGGCGCCGTACACCGGGATGAGCCGGCCGGCGAACTGCTTCGCCGCATCGGAGCCCGCTTCCTCGTCGAGCAGCTGGTAGTCGGGCGAGACCAGCTGGCGGCTGCGGTTGAAGACCCCGACCTTGCCCGCGAACAGGCCCTGGGCACCGGCCCTGAGCTCCTTCTGCCGCCAGCCCTGGTTGAAGAACACCAGCGAGAGCCGGCTGCGGCCGTCGGTGACGACCACCTCCAGCCGGTCCCCCTTGCGGCCGCGGAACGGGATCAGGGTGACCTTCTCGATCCGGGCCAGCACGGTGACGTGCTCGTCGACCTCCAGCTCGTCCAGGCTGGTGAGCTGGCCGCGCTCGACGTAGCGGCGGGGGTAGTGGTGCAGCAGGTCCCCGACCGTGCGCAGCTTGAGACTGTCGGCGAGCACCTTCGCGGTGCGGTCGCCGACGAGCTTGGTCAGTGGTTCATCGAGAGCGCCCATCAGGCCCTTGTTTACACCAAGGCACCGACGAACACCGACGAACGGACCGCTACTCCACGCCGATGAGCAGCGGCGTGAACTCCTGGCCGCCGTGGAAGACCACCGAGTCCACCTCCGGCCGCTGCTGGCGGACGTGCGCCACCAGCCGGTCGGCGAGCGCCCGGTCGGCGCCCTCGCCGAGGATCAGGGTGACGAGTTCGCCGCCCGCGCCGAGCATCCGGTCGAGCACGCTCTCGCCGACCTCGGCCAGTCCGGCGCCGATCACCGCGACGTCCCCGTCGATCAGGCCGAGCACGTCGCCGGCCTGGCAGACCCCGGCCATGGTCCAGGACTCCCCCTCGGCGACGGCGAGTTCGGCGTACCGGGTGGCCCCGGCGGCCGAGGTCATGGCGACCACGTCCTCGTCGAAGCGGCGGCCGCCCTCGTGCACGGCGAGCGCGGCCAGGCCCTGCACCGGCGAGCGGGTGGGCAGGACGGCGATCCGCACGCCCTCCTCGCGCAGCTGGTCGGCGGCGGCCCCGGCGGCGGCGCGCAGTTCGGGGTCGTTGAGCAGCAGCACCACCTCGCGGGCGGCCGCGCCGCGGACGGCGTCGGCGAGTTCGGCGCTGGCCGGGCGGCGGTCCGGGTCGGCGTGCAGGACGACGGCGCCGGCCTGCTCGCACAGGTCGGCCAGCCCGTCGCCGGACACCACCGAGAGCACCGCGCGGGTCCGGTGCTCGCGCTCGCCGCGCTCGGCCGCGGTGCCGGACCGGGCGGCGGCCTCGGCGAAGTGGGTGATCCGGATCTGGTGCGGGCGCCCGGCCCGGACCCCGGCCTCGACGGCGGCGCCCGCGTCGTCCACGTGGACGTGCACGTTCCACAGGCCGTCGCCGCCGCCGATCACCAGCGAGTCGCCGAGCCCGCCGAGCCGCTCGCGCAGCGCGGGCAGCGCCTCGTCCTCGGCGTCCAGCAGGTAGATGACCTCGAAGGCGGGGTGGCCCGGGCCGGGCGGCCGCCGGTGCGGCTCGCAGCTCTCCACCGCCCGGACGTCCCCGCGCAGTGCGACCGGCCCCATCGGCTGCTGCCCGGCGACGGCGTCGGCGAGCGCGCCGAGGACGGCCACCAGGCCGCGCCCGCCGGCGTCCACCACCCCGTTCTCGGCCAGCACGGCGAGCTGCTCGGGGGTGTGCCGCAGGGCGTCCCGGGCGGCCCGGTGGGCGGTGTCGGCGACCTGGGCGAGCCCGTCCCCGGCCCGCACCGCCTCGCGGGCGGCGACCCGGGCGACGGTGAGCAGGGTGCCCTCGACGGGCTCCGCGACGGCCTGGTAGGCGGAGTCGGCGGCGCGCAGCAAGGCGGCCCGAAGCTGGTCGGCGCCGCCGCCCTCGGCCAGCGTCTCGGCGGTGCCGCGCAGCCACTGGGCGAGGATCACCCCGGAGTTGCCGCGGGCGCCGATCAGCGCGCCGCGGGCCATCGCGCGGACGGCGTCGGCCAGCCCGGGCGCCGGCCCGGACTCGGGGTCGGCGAAGCGGCTCTCCACCTCGGCGGCGGCGGACTCGACGGTCAGGTAGAGGTTGGTGCCGGTGTCGCCGTCCGGGACGGGGTACACGTTGAGCGCGTCGATCTCCTCGCGGGCCTGGCCGAGCGCCCGCAGGGCGAGCTGGCACCAGGTGCGCACGGCCGGGGCGTCGAGCGTGTGCAGCACCAGGTCTCCTCCGGGACGGGCCGCCGGACCGGCCCGGGGGCCGCGGCGAGGGGTGATACCGGCAGGTTATCGGGGCTCGGGGAGGGCCGCCGGGGCCCCTGACCGGAGCGATCACCCGGCCGGTCATGGTAGTTTCGTGGGACGGAAGCAAGCGTTGTATGCTCTTCCGGTTGCCTGGAACCGTCCAGGCTCACCCCCTTGTCCGGTCCGGTGCACGCGAGTGTTCTGGTGGGTGAGTGGGTTTTCGAAAGTATCTGATCTGAAGTCTTGGAGTGACTCCTGTGGCTGCCAACTGCGACGTCTGCGGCAAGGGGCCGGGCTTCGGCAACAGCATCTCCCACTCTCACCGCCGTACCCCCCGTCGTTGGAACCCCAACATTCAGACGGTGCGCGCTGTGATTGGGCGTACGCCGAAGCGGCTCAACGTCTGCACCTCGTGCATCAAGGCCGGTAAGGTCTCGCGCTGACGCGCAGACCGGCATGCCGGTCCTCCAGTGAGTCGGTTCATCCCCGGATGGACCGGCTTCGCTGTTTCCGGGACCGGTCAGGCTTTCCGGACGCACACGTGACGGGCGGACCCCCTCGGGGGTCCGCCCGTCGCCGCGTTCCGGCCGGGGCCGCGGGTCAGTGCCAGCGCCAGGCGTGGTCGACCGGGCCGATCCCGGCGCCCAGGGCGAAGCCCCCGGCGATCGCGCCGGTGACGTACTCCTTGGCCGAGCCCACCGCCCCGGGCACCGACTCCCCCTTGGCCAGGCCGGCCGCGATCGAGCTGGCCAGGGTGCAGCCGGTGCCGTGGGTGTGCCGGTTGTCGTAGCGCGGCGCCCGGTACCAGTGCACCTCGCCGGGCCCGCCGTACAGCAGGTCGGCCGCCTCGCCGGCCAGGTGCCCGCCCTTGACCAGCACCCAGCGCGGCCCGAGGTCCAGCAGCGCCTCGGCGGCGGCCAGCATCTGCGACTCGTCCTCGACGGTCCGGCCGGTGAGCTGCGTCACCTCGTGCAGGTTGGGGGTGACCACGGTGGCGACCGGCAGCAGCCGCTCGCGGACGGTGGCGACCGCCTCGGCGGCCAGCAGCGCGTCCCCGTGCTTGGAGACGCCGACCGGGTCGACCACCACCGGGGCGGCCACCCCGGCGAGCAGTTCCGCGACGATCTCGACCAGTTCGATCGAGGCGAGCATGCCGGTCTTCACCGCCTGCACCCCGATGTCGTCCACCACACTGCGGAACTGCGCCCGGACGGCTTCGGCGGGCAGTTCCCAGTAGCCCTGGACGCCGAGCGAGTTCTGCGCGGTGACGGCGGTGATCACGCTCATGCCGTGGACGCCGAGGGCGAGCATCGCCTTGAGGTCGGCCTGGATGCCGGCGCCGCCGCCGGAGTCGGAACCGGCGACGGTGAGGACGCGGGGAGGTGCGGTCGAATCCATGGCCCCCAACCTACCCGCGCGCGTTCGGGGCGCCGCCGTCAGAGCACCGCTTCCGATTCCGCCCAGCGGTCCTGCGGCACCGTCTTCAACCTGGTCACCGCGTCGCCGATCGGCAGCAGCTCGATGCCGGTCCGGCGCAGCGCGGTGAAGTGCCCGAACGCACCCCGGTGGACGGCCTCCACCGCGTGCCAGCCGAAGCGGGTGGCGAGCACCCGGTCCCGGGCGGTCGGGGTGCCGCCGCGCTGGGTGTGGCCCAGGATGACCGGGCGGGCCTCCTTGCCGAGCAGGTTCTCCAGCTCGTGGGCGAGCCGGTTGCCGATCCCGCCGAAGGTCCGGTGGCCGTACTGGTCGACCTCGCCGTGGTCGAAGCGCATGGTGCCGGGCGTCGGGGCGGCGCCCTCGGCGACGGCGATGATGGCGAACTTCTTGCCGCGGGCGAAGCGGTCCTCGACCATCCGGGCCACCGCCTCGATGTCGAAGGGCTTCTCCGGGATGAGGATGCCGTGGGCGCCGCCGGCCATGCCCGCGGTGAGGGTGATCCAGCCGGTGTGCCGGCCCATCAACTCCACCACCATGACGCGCTGGTGGGACTCGGCGGTGGTCTTGAGCCGGTCGATCGCCTCGGTCGCCACGTGCACCGCGGTGTCGAAGCCGAAGGTGACGTCGGTGGCGTCGATGTCGTTGTCGATGGTCTTGGGCACCCCGACCACCGGGAGTCCGGCGTCGCTGAACAGCTTGGCGGCGGTCAGCGTCCCCTCGCCGCCGATCGCGACCAGCGCGTCGATGCCGATGTCCCGGGCCAGCGTCTTGGCGTTCTCCACCGCCCAGGCGATCCGCTCGCGCTGCACCCGGGCCGAGCCCAGGATGGTGCCGCCGAGGGTGAGCAGACCGGTGACGTCGTCGTGCGAGACCGGCCGGGTTCTGCCCTCGATCAGCCCGAGGAAGCCGTCCTCGATGCCCACGATCTCGTCGCCGTGCACGTCCGTGCCCCGGTGCACCACCGAGCGGATCACCGCGTTGAGGCCGGGGCAGTCGCCGCCGCTGGTCAGGACACCGATGCGCATGTGTGGTGTGCTCCCGCTCGCCGTGGTTCGGCCCGGCCGCAGCCGACGGCGGGCGGGCTCGGATGGCGCAAGCCTACGCAGAACGCACCCTCGAAGCCCGTCCGCCGCACGTCCGGAGCGTCACGCGCCGTACCGGCGTCCACGCCCCGTCAGCCGTCCTCCGTACCTCACTCGGCGAAGTGGTCCCAGCCGCCGACCCGGTCCCAGGGCGCGCCGTCGACCGTCACCCGTCCGCTGCGCGATCCCCGCGGGCGGCCGGTCACCTCGCCCACCACCCGCCAGCGGGACGGGAGTTGGACCCCGCGCGGGAAGGTCGCCACGATCGCGTGGTCCTCGCCGCCGGACAGCACCCAGACCAAAGGGTCCACCCCGACCGCCTGGCCGATGTCGGCCATCTGCGCCGGGACGTCGAAGTCGGCGGCCCTGAGGTCGATGTCCACCTCGCTGGCCCGGGCCACGTGGCCGAGGTCGGCGACCAGCCCGTCGCTCACGTCGATCATCGAGGTGGCGCCCAACTCGGCGGCGGCCGGGCCCGCGTGGTACGGCGGCTCGGGCCGGCGGTGCGCCTCGACGAAGGCGCGCGGGGAGCGGAAGCCGCGTTGCAGCACCGTCAGTCCGGCCGCCGACCAGCCGAGCCAGCCGCACACCGCGATCACGTCGCCGACCTGGGCGCCGGAGCGCGTCACCGCCGGGCGCCCCTGGAGGTCGCCGAGCGCCGTGATCGCCAGCATGACGGTGTCGCCGCGCACCACGTCGCCGCCGACCACCGTCGCCCCGGCGACCTGGCACTCGTCGCGCAGCCCGTCCATCAGCTCGGTGGCCCAGGTGGTCGGCAGGTCGGCGGGGGCGACCAGCCCGAGCAGTATCGCGGTCGGCACCGCGCCCATCGCGGCCACGTCGGCGAGGTTCTGGGCGGCGGCCTTGCGGCCCACGTCGTAGGCGGTGGACCAGTCCCGGCGGAAGTGCCGGTTCTCGATCAGGACGTCCGTGGTGGCCACCACCCGGCCGTCCGGGGCCTTCACCACCGCGGCGTCGTCCCCGGGGCCGAGGTCGACCGCGTCGGTGAGCGGTACCCGGGCGGTCAGCTCCCTGATGAGACCGAACTCGCCGAGCTCGCCCACGGTCCCCTGCATCTGCCGTCCTCTCGCCTTTCCTCCCCGGACGGCACCGCCGCCCGGGATACGGTCCCCGTCGCTCCCCCCGCGCGCAGCGTACGCCCTCCGGGGGCACCGAAGTCTCCCCTCCCCGGCCCGCTGCGCGGTAGCGTGGTGATCAGCCTGCCGGTGCGCCCGCACCCACCCCTGCACCAGCCCGGGCGGTCCCGGCGGCGATCCCCCCAACCGGCCGCCGGGAGGTCACCCGTGGTACAGGCATACATCCTGATCCAGACCGAAGTAGGAAAGGCCACCGCGGTGGCCGAGACCATCGCGAAGATCCCCGGTGTGATCACCGCCGAGGACGTCACCGGCCCGTACGACGTCATCGTCAAGGCCGAGGCCGACACCGTCGACGACCTGGGCCGCCTGGTGGTCGCCAAGGTCCAGAAGGTGGAGGGCATCACCCGCACCCTCACCTGTCCGGTGGTGCACCTCTGACCCCGGCTACCATCGGCGGGTGGCCAGAGAACTCCGCATCCCCAGGGCGCTGACCGCGCTTCCCGCGCCGGTCCGCTGGCTGGCCGCGCCGGTCGCGCTGACCTGCACCGTGGTGGTGCTCATCGGCAGTTGGAGTTCCGCCGACGACCCCGCGGTGGAGGTCCCGCGGCCGAGCGGGAAGGCCGCGGACCACTGCCGGGCGCTGGGCGCCGCCCTGCCCCAGGAGTTGCTCGGCCGCGCCCGCCGGGACCCGTCCCCGGCCTCCCCGTACGTGGCGGCCTGGGGCGACTCGCCCCGGGTGGTGCTGCGGTGCGGCATCGACCGCCCGGAGGAGTTGGACGGCCCGCACGCCAAGGACCTGTCGCCGACCGTCGACGACGTCACCTGGTGGTCGCAGCAGCTCGCCGACGGCGGCTACCGCTTCGTGGCGACCATGCGGGCCGCCTACGTCGAGGTGACCGTCCCGGCCGGAGCCGCGCAGAACCCCTTCGACCCGGCGGCCGCCCTGACCCCCGCGGTGAAGGCGAACATCCCGGGCTGAGCCCGTACCCGCCCCGCCGCGGAGGCGAGCGGGCAAGTCACGGGCGGGCCGGGAAGTCCCGGCCCGCCCCTGTTACGCGTACGGGCCCGCTAGCGCAGCCCGGTCGAGCGGCGCAGCGCGGTCTGCAGCAGCCGGTCGATCAGCTCCGCGTACGAGACCCCGCTGGCCTCCCACATCTTCGGGTAGGCGGAGATCGGGGTGAAGCCCGGCATGGTGTTGATCTCGTTGATCATCCAGCTGCCGTCGTCCAGCAGGAAGAAGTCGACCCGGGCCAGGCCCTCGCAGCCGAAGGCCTCGAACGCGGCCACCGCCTGGCGCCGGATCTCCGCGACCTCCTCGGCGGTCAGCTCGGCCGGGATCCGCACCTCGGAGGAGTCGATGTACTTGGCCTCGAAGTCGTAGAAGTCGAAGCCCTCGCCGACCAGCACCTCGGCCGGGACGCTGGCCCGCGGGCCGTCCTCGAACTCCAGCACCCCGCACTCGATCTCGCGGCCGGAGACCCCCGCCTCGATGATCAGCTTGGGGTCGTGCCGGCGGGCCTCCTCGATCGCGGCGTCGAGCTCGGCCAGGTCCTTGACCTTGGTGATGCCGATGCTGGAGCCGGCCCGGCAGGGCTTCACGAACACCGGCAGGCCCAGCTCGGCGACCCGCTCGCGCACCGCGGCGCGGCCCGGCTCGGTCTCCCAGTCGCGCGGCCGCACGATCGTGTAGTGGCCGACGCCCAGGCCGTGCGAGGCCAGGATCCGCTTGGCGAACTCCTTGTCCATGCCGGCCGCGCTGGCCAGCACGCCGTTGCCGACGTACGGGACGCCGGAGAGTTCCAGCAGGCCCTGGAGGGTGCCGTCCTCGCCCCACGGGCCGTGCAGCAGCGGGAACACCACGTCGACCTCGCCGAGGGCCTTGGGGGCGCTCCCCGGCTCGCTCAGCAGCACCTCCCGGCTGCCCGGCGAGACCGGCAGCGCGACCTGCCCGTCGACGGCCTCGGCGACGTGGGCCACGTCCGGCAGCCGGCGGTCGGTGATGGCCATCCGGGACGGCTCGTCGCTGGTCAGCGCCCAGCGGCCCTCGTGGGTGATGCCGATCGGCAGCACGTCGTACTTGTCACGGTCGATCGCCCGGAGGACGCTGCCCGCGGTGGAGACCGAGATCGCGTGCTCGGAGCTGCGCCCGCCGAAGACCAGCGCGACGCGCGGCTTGGGGGCGGACGGGTCCGGGGTGGTCTGTTCGATGCTCATATCGGGTTTGAGACTACCGTGCGAGGTGTTTCCGGGAAGTCAACGCCGGCCCGGAGAGTCCGCGCCCACCACCGGGTGCGGGGCCCGACGGGCCGGGCCTCAGCGCCGCTCCGCCTTGGCCGAGCGGGACATCAGCACCTGCAGCGCCTCCTGGGTGGGCCGCCCGTTGTGCACCACGTCCACCACCGCCTCGACGATCGGCATGTCGACCCCGCTGCGCCGGGCCAGGTCCAGCACCGACTCGCAGGACTTGACGCCCTCCGCGGTCTGCCGGGTGGCCGCGATGGTCTCGGCCAGCGACATGCCCCGGCCCAGGTTCATCCCGAAGGTGTTGTTGCGCGACAGCGGCGAGGAGCAGGTGGCGACCAGGTCGCCCATCCCGGCCAGCCCCGCGAAGGTGTGCGGGTCGGCGCCCAGCACCTCGCCGAGCCGGGTGGTCTCGGCCAGTCCGCGGGTGATCAGGGTGGCCTTGGTGTTGTCGCCGAGCCCCATGCCGGCCGCCATGCCGACGGCCAGGCCGATCACGTTCTTGACCGCGCCGCCGAGCTCGCAGCCGATCACGTCGGTGTTGGTGTACGGCCGGAAGTACGGCGTGTGGCAGGCCGCCTGGAGCCGCTTGGCGACCGCCTCGTCGGTGCAGGCGACCACGCTCGCGGCGGGCTGCCGGTTGGCGATCTCCTTGGCCAGGTTGGGCCCGCTGACCACCGCGACCCGCTCCGGGCCGACCTTGGTGACCTCGTCGATCACCTCGCTCATCCGCTTGGCGGTGCCGAGTTCGATGCCCTTCATCAGGCTGACCAGCACGGTCTGCGGCTCGATCAGCGGCGCCCAGGCGGCCAGGTTGTCGCGCAGCGTCTGGGAGGGCACCACCAGCACCGCGAAGTCGGCGCCGGCCAGCGCCTCGGCGGCGTCGGTGGTGGCCCGGACGGTGTCGGGCAGCCGGACGCCCGGCAGGTAGTCCGGGTTCTCGTGGGTGGAGTTGACGGCGTCCACCAGCTCCTGGCGGCGGGCCCACAGCACGACCTCGCATCCCGCGTCGGCCAGCACCATCGCGAACGCGGTGCCCCAGGAGCCCGTCCCCATCACGGCGCAGCGGGTCACCGGCCCGTCCCCTCTTCGTCGTTGTCGTTCCGGCCGCCCTTGGCGCGGCGGCGTTCGGCCAGCGCGGCGGCGGCCCGCTCGCGGGCGGCCTTGCGCATGTCGTAGCGCTCGGCCGGCGGCTCCTCGCCGCGGACCCCGGCCAGCACCTCGGTGATCGCCGCCATGATGTCCTCGGTGGCGTCGTTGAGCACCTGGCCGGTGAGCTCCATGCCCGCGTACTTGCTCAGGTCCACCGCGGGCCCGGCGGCCACGGTCACCCGGTGCCGCGGGAACAGGTTGAACCTGCCCTTGCCGAAACCGGCCCGGCCGTACGGCGGGATGATCTCGTGGGCGCCCCAGTGGGCGACCGGGATGACCGGCGCGCCGGTCATCAGCGCGACCCGGGCGACCCCGTTCTTGCCGGTCATCGGCCACAGGTCCGGGTCCCGGGTGAGCGTTCCCTCCGGGTAGAACTGCACGCACTGGCCGTTGTTGACGGCGTCGATCGCGGCCCGGAAGGCCTGCGCCGCGTCGGTGGACTCGCGGAACACCGGGATCTGGCCGGTCTTGCGCAGCATGAACCCGATGAAGGGGATCGAGAACAGCGAGGACTTGCCGAGGATCCGCGGCGGACGGCCGCTGTTGTACTGCCAGTGCGCGTAGATCACCGGGTCGATGATCGAGTTGTGGTTCACGGCGGCGATGAAGCCGCCCTTCTCCGGAATGTGCTCCCAGCCCCGCCAGTCGGGCTTCACCAACGCGGTCGTCACCGGCTTCACCAGCACGGCCGCGAAGCGGTACCAGATGCCGTAGTCGGCGTTGCCGAACTTGGCGTACGAGCGGCGGGCCACCCCAGGCTCCTTCTCATCGCATGCGGCACGTGGGGTGCCGCGGTCATGGCCTCCCGTGCCGCGCACCGGCGCGACCGGTGCCCGGGGCACGGGCGCGGAACAGTGTCGCCCGCCTGCTCACCGGCTGTCGAGCGGCCGCGCCAACCCGCCGGGCGGGCGTGATCAAACGCACGTCCGCACAGCTCGGACGGCCTGGCGAGGGTTCCGGGACCGGCGTCACAATGACGCCGATGACCCAGGACACCGTACGCCCCAGCGAGCCCGTCGCGCCCGCCGCACCCGCCGCCGACTGGTCGCTGGTGCTACCGCTCAAGCCGCTCGCCCTCGCGAAGAGCCGACTGGCCCCGTACGCGGGCCCGCACCGGGCCGAGCTGGCCCTCTCCTTCGCCCTCGACACGGTCACCGCCGCGCTGGCCACCCCGGGCGTCTCGCGCGTCCTGGTGGTCACCCCGGACGCCACCGCCGGCGCCCGGCTGGCCGGGCTGGGCGCCCTGGTGGTCGCCGACGAGCCCGGCGGCGGCCTCAACCGGGCGCTGGCGCACGGCGCCTCGGCCGCCCGGGCGCTCGCCCCGCGGGCGCCGCTGGCCGCCCTCTCGGCGGACCTGCCGGCCCTGCGCCCGGCCGAACTCGCCCGGGTGCTGGGCGCGGTGCCGTCGGACGGCCGGGCCTTCCTGCCGGACTCCCCCGGCCTGGGCACCACCCTGCTCGCCTGCGGCCCCGGCCGTCCGCTCGCCCCCGCGTTCGGGGACGGCTCGCGGGCCCGGCACGCGGCCGGCGGGGCGCTCGAACTGCGCCTGGCGGACGTGGAGTCGGTGCGCCGGGACGTCGACACCGGCGCCGACCTCGGCGAGGCCGCCGGGCTCGGCCTCGGCCCGTACACCAGTGCGCTGTTCGCCCGTCTGGGCGGCTCCTGACCAGCGGGCCCGTCGGACCCGCTCGCTATGCTGCTGGCATGCAGGCCACCGCGTTCACCTTCGACCCCGCCACCCGAGCCGGCTCGGTGCTGCTCGACGACGGGACCCCGGTGCCGTTCGACGCGGCCGCCTTCGACGCCGGCGGCCTGCTGCTGCTGCGGCCCGGCCAGCGGGTGCGGATCCGCACCGAGGGCGCGGGCGAGGCCCGCCGGGTGGTCTTCGTGACCCTGCAGACCTTCCCCGACCCGGCCGACGGCCGCTGACGGCGTCAACGACCGCTGACGGCACCGTCCCCCCTCCGGCCGTTCCCACCCTTCCGGCAGTTCCCGCAGTTCCCGCGGATTTCCGCGCCCGGACGGCGGCTGCCGGTGAATCCTGACTAAGCGCCCGGAAATCGAAAGAGCCGCGGCCACCCGGTCTCCGCAATTCGCGGAAGGGGGTGCCGCGGCTCTGTGCCGAAGGCCGTCCGAGGACAGTCGCGCGGGACTTACTTGGCCGAGGCCTTGCGCGCGGTGGTCTTGCGGGTGGCGGTCTTCTTCGCCGGCGCCGTCTTCTTGGCCGTGGCGGTCGCCTTCTTGGCGGTGGCCGTGGTCTTCTTGGCGGCAGCCGTGGTGGTCGCCTTCTTGGCGGCGGCCGTCTTCTTGGTCGCCGCGGCCTTGGTCGCAGCCGCCTTGGTGGCGGTGGCCGTGGTCTTCTTGGCGGCGGCGGTGGTGGTCGCCTTCTTGGCCGTGGCGGTCGCCTTCTTCGCGGCGGTGGCCGTGGTCTTCTTGGCGGCAGCCGTGGTGGTCGCCTTCTTGGCGGCGGCCTTCTTGGCGGCCGGGGCGGCGGCGGCAGCGGTGGCGGCGCGCTTGGTGGCGGCACGCTTGGCGGCCGGGGTCGCGGCGACACCGGTCTTGCCCGGGGTGAGCGAGCCCTTGGGGGCCTTCTTCACCGAGGGGCCTTCCTTCGGCAGCTTCTTGCTGCCGCTGACCAGGTCCTTGAAACCCTGACCCGGACGGAAGCGGGGGACCGAGGTCTTCTTGACCTTGACCCGCTCGCCGGTCTGCGGGTTGCGGGCGAAGCGCGCGGAGCGCTCCACCTTCTCGAAGGTGCCGAAACCGGTGACCGAAACCCGGTCACCGGCCACAACGGCACGGACCATGGTGTCGAGCACTGCGTCGACGGCCTCTGCGGCAGCCTTGCGACCGCCCAGCTGCTCGGCCACCGCTTCGACAAGCTGAGCCTTGTTCACGTCTTCCCCTTCGGAAACGGGCGCCGGATGATTCCATCCGTTCTTTTCGCACGTTAGGTATGTATCTGCGGACTTTCAATTACCAAACGCGCGAATCACCCTAGTGTCGCAATGGATTTGCGCGTCCGCGACCTCAGGCGCGGGGCGGGTGCCCCTCGTCGAGGTCATGTACAAAGCGACTCAACCGCCTTGCCGCCTCCGGAAGATCGCGCTTGGCGGTCTCCGTGACGATGAGCAGTTGACGGGTGAGAGCGGTCTTTGCATCGACAGACACGTTCAGCGCATGCACGCGGGCGTGAGCTTGCTTCAACCGCTCGGCCACAAGCGCGTAGAGCGCTGCGACTTCCTGGTCGTCCGGCGCCTCAGCTGGTGTTGCGGAGGTGACGTCCGGCCGATCGTCAATTCGGCGTTCGGATCCCCGGCCCGTGGACTCCTCGGACGCGGGTTCGCCGCCCGCGTACGGAGGTTCATGGTGCCGGTGCATGTACTGATTGTGCCATCTACCCGCAGTTGTACTTGCGCGGGGCCCTCTTCCGCAAAGCCGAATGGGCAATCCGGGGAGCCCCCGGTGCTAACTCGTGCTCCGGAACGACGGATGGCCCGGCCCCCCCGAGGGGGAGCGCGGGCCATCCGGTGGATCGTCAGAATGCTTGTTCTGAGGGGAACTCAGGACACCGGCAGAGTACGGGGCTTGAACGCCGGACGGGTGGCCTCGTAGGCGGCGATGTCCCCCTCGTTCTGCAGCGTGATGCTGATGTCGTCCAGGCCGTTGAGCAGCCGCCACCGGAGGTTGTCGTCCAGTTCGAAGGTCGCGGTGATGCCTTCGGCCCGGACTTCCCGTGCTTCCAGATCAACGGTGATCTCGGCCGAAGGGTCACTCTCGGTGAGCGACCAGAGGCGCTCCACGGTCTCCTGCGGCAGCACGACGGTCAGCAGACCGTTCTTCAGCGAGTTGCCCCGGAAGATGTCGGCGAAGCGCGAGGAGATGACCGCGTGGAAGCCGTAGTTCTGCAGCGCCCAGACCGCGTGCTCCCGGGAGGAGCCGGTGCCGAACTCGGGGCCGGCCACCAGGACGGTGGCGCCCTCGCGCTCGGGCCGGTTGAGGACGAACGACTCGTCCTTGCGCCAGGCCTCGAACAGGCCGTCCTCGAAACCGGATCGGGTGACCTTCTTGAGCCAATGGGCCGGGATGATCTGGTCCGTGTCCACGTTGCTGCGGCGCAGCGGGACGGCCCGGCCGGTGTGGGTGGTGAACTTCTCCATGGCTCAGGCCTCCACGGCGACGTTGGCGGAGTTGGCGGACAGGTCCGACGGGGCGGCCAGCCGGCCCAGGACGGCGGTCGCGGCGGCGACCTGCGGGGAGACCAGGTGGGTGCGGCCGCCCTTGCCCTGGCGGCCCTCGAAGTTGCGGTTCGAGGTGGAGGCGCAGCGCTCCCCCGGAGCGAGCTGGTCGGGGTTCATGCCCAGGCACATCGAGCAGCCGGCGTGCCGCCATTCGGCCCCGGCGGCGGTGAACACCTTGTCCAGGCCCTCCTCGACGGCCTGGAGCGCGACCCGGACGGAGCCGGGGACGACCAGCATCCGCACCCGGTCGGCGACCTTGCGGCCCTCCAGCACGGCGGCGGCGGCGCGCAGGTCCTCGATCCGGCCGTTGGTGCAGGAGCCGACGAAGACCGCGTCGACGGCGACCTCGCGCAGCGGGGTGCCCGCCTCCAGGCCCATGTACGCGAGGGCGTTCTCGGCGGCCGCGCGCTCCTGCGGGTCGGCGAAGTCCGCGGGGTTCGGGACGTCCGCGCCGAGCGGGGCGCCCTGGCCGGGGTTGGTGCCCCAGGTGACGAAGGGGGTGAGCTCGCTCGCGTCGATGAACACCTCGTGGTCGAAGACGGCGTCCTCGTCGGTGGCCAGGGTCCGCCAGTACGCGACGGCGGCGTTCCAGTCCTCGCCCTGCGGGGCGTGCGGGCGGGCCTGGAGGTAGTCGAAGGTGGTGTCGTCCGGGGCGATCATGCCGGCCCGGGCGCCCGCCTCGATCGACATGTTGCAGACGGTCATCCGGGCCTCCATCGACAGGCTCCGGATCGCCGAACCGCGGTACTCCAGGACGTAGCCCTGGCCGCCGCCGGTGCCGATCTTCGCGATCACGGCGAGGATCAGGTCCTTGGCCGTGACGCCCTCGGGCAGGTCGCCCTCGACGGTGACCGCCATGGTGCGGAACGGCGCCAGCGGCAGGGTCTGGGTGGCCAGCACGTGCTCGACCTGGCTGGTGCCGATGCCGAACGCCAGCGCGCCGAAGGCGCCGTGGGTGGAGGTGTGGGAGTCGCCGCAGACCACGGTGGTGCCGGGCTGGGTCAGGCCGAGCTGGGGGCCGACCACGTGCACCACGCCCTGCTCGACGTCGCCGAGCGAGTGGATCCGTACGCCGAACTCGGCCGCGTTGCGGCGCAGGGTCTCCAGCTGCACCCGGGAGACCGGGTCCGCGATCGGCTTGTCGATGTCCAGGGTCGGGGTGTTGTGGTCCTCGGTGGCGATCGTCAGATCGGTGCGGCGGACCGTACGGCCGGCCAGCCGCAGCCCGTCGAAGGCCTGCGGGCTGGTCACCTCGTGGAGCAGGTGCAGGTCGATGAACAGGAGGTCGGGCTCGCCCTCCGCGCGCCGCACGACGTGGTCGTCCCAGACCTTCTCTGCGAGTGTCCGTCCCATCGGATTCCCTCCAGCCGGCCGCGTTGCCGGCCTTCTCGTGTCGTCGAGGTCATTGCGCGCCCGCCCGTGGGGAGCGTGTTCGCGAGACCTGCACGCCGGATCGCTGTCCACGATGCGGACACTCTGACGAGGCCCCATCCTGGATGTCTCCCGGGCTGCTGCATCCAGAGTGGCGCTTTTCCCGGAAGATTGAACTTGCGTCTCGCGGAATGAGACTGCAGTCTTAGGGCATGGACAACTCTAGCGGCGTCGGCGTTCTCGACAAGGCCGCTCTGGTGCTCAGCGCACTGGAGTCGGGCCCCGCCACGTTGGCGGGGCTGGTCGCCGCCACCGGTCTGGCGCGCCCCACGGCCCACCGACTCGCCGTCGCACTCGAACACCACCGTCTGGTCACCAGGGACATGCAGGGGCGGTTCATCCTCGGCCCCCGCCTGTCCGAACTCTCCGCCGCGGCGGGCGAGGACCGGCTGCTCGCCACCGCGGGCCCGGTCCTGACCCACCTGCGCGACGTCACCGGCGAGAGCGCACAGCTCTACCGCCGGCAGGGCGAGATGCGGATCTGCGTAGCCGCCGCCGAGCGGCTCTCCGGTCTGCGGGACACCGTCCCGGTCGGCAGCACCCTGCCGATGAAGGCCGGCTCGGCCGCCCAGGTCCTACTGGCCTGGGAGGAGCCCGAGCGGCTCCACCGCGGCCTCCAGGGCGCCCGCTTCACCGCCACCGCGCTCAGCGGCGTCCGGCGGCGCGGCTGGGCCCAGTCGATCGGCGAGCGGGAGCCGGGCGTCGCGTCCGTCTCCGCCCCCGTGCGCGGCCCCTCCAACCGCGTGGTGGCCGCCGTCTCCGTCTCCGGCCCGATCGAGCGCCTGACCCGCCACCCGGGCCGGCTGCACGCCCAGGCCATCATCGAGGCCGCGAACCGGCTCACCGAGGCCCTGCGGCGCAGCTGATCCGGCGGACTCCCCCACCCACCCCGCCGACTCCCCCGAACCCGAATCCCCCACTCCCCCACCGCACGCGAAAGGGCCCCGCTCGGATCGAGCGGGGCCCTTCGCACACCTGCGCGGCGGAAAAGCAAAAAGACCCCGCGGACGGGGTCTTCCATATTTCTGGCTGGGGTACCAGGACTCGAACCTAGACTAAATGAACCAGAATCACTCGTGCTGCCAATTACACCATACCCCAACGCAAAGCAAGGGCCGATGGGCATGTCCTCGAGAAGAACACAGCCACCGGCTTCGTGCTTTGAAGTACCCCCGACCGGATTCGAACCGGCGCTACTGCCGTGAGAGGGCAGCGTGCTAGGCCGCTACACAACGGGGGCATCCAGGCGATCCCTTGCGGGATCAGTACCCCCGACCGGATTCGAACCGGCGCTACTGCCGTGAGAGGGCAGCGTGCTAGGCCGCTACACAACGGGGGCTTGGATCTTCATTTGTACTGCTGGGTGACCGTTGCCGATCGTACTGCGCTGGGGTACCAGGACTCGAACCTAGACTAAATGAACCAGAATCACTCGTGCTGCCAATTACACCATACCCCACCAGAGTTGAACCCCTGCGGGCCCTTCTCAGGCGTTGCGCCTCTCGGTCGGTCCCGTTCCGAGGGGCTTTCGCTCCCTCGTCCGTTCCCTCCCGGGCGGCGCAGAAAGAACATTACCCGACGTCTGCCCTGGCTCCAAAATCGATAACCGCAGGCAGCGGTGGGGAGGCCGTCCGATGACCTCCGGGTGCGCCGCGGGCCCGGCACGGAGCCGGGCCCGCGGGCTGCTCAGGAGGCGCTTGCGCGGGCCGTTCAGGCCGTCGGCAGCGCGTCCAGGGCGGAACGGAGCCGGCGCAGCGTCTCGGGGCGGCCGAGCAGCTCCATCGACTCGAACAGCGGCGGCGAGACCCGGCGGCCCGTGACGGCCACCCGCAGCGGCGTGAAGGCGAACTTGGGCTTGATGCCCAGGCCCTCCACCAGGGCCTCGCGCAGCGCGGCCTGGATCGGCTCCGGGGTGAAGTCCGCGAGCTCCTCCAGCGCCTTGACGCTGGCCTCCAGCACCGGACCGGCGTCCGCGGTCAGCACCTTGGCGGCGTCGTCCGGGTCCACCGCGAAGTCGGCCGGGTCGACGAACAGGAAGCCGGCCATGTTGACGATCTCGCTCAGCACGACCATCCGCTCCTGGGTGAGCGGCGCGATCCGGGCGAGCAGGTCCAGCTGCTCGGCGGTCGGCTCGGCCGGCAGCAGGCCGGGGCCCTGGAGGAACGGCACCAGGCGGCGGACGAAGTCCTCCGGGGCCAGCCGGCGGACGTGCTCGGCGTTGATCGCCTCGCACTTCTTGAGGTCGAAGCGCGCCGGGTTGGAGTTCACCTTGGCGACGTCGAAGGCGGCGACCATCTCGTCCATGTCGAACAGGTCGCGGTCCTCGGCCAGCGACCAGCCCAGCAGGGACAGGTAGTTGAGCAGGCCCTCGCGGATGAAGCCGCGCTCGCGGTACAGGTTGAGCGAGGACTGCGGGTCGCGCTTGGAGAGCTTCTTGTTGCCCTCGCCCATCACGTACGGCAGGTGGCCGAAGCGCGGGGTGGTGCCCTCGCCGACGCCGATCTCGGCGAGCGCCGCGTACAGCGCGATCTGCCGCGGGGTGGAGGACAGCAGGTCCTCGCCGCGCAGCACGTGGGTGATGCCCATCAGGGCGTCGTCCACCGGGTTGACCAGGGTGTACAGCGGGGCGCCGTTGGCGCGGACGATGCCGTAGTCCGGGACGTTCTCCGGCTCGAAGGTGAGCGTGCCGCGCACCAGGTCGTCGAAGGAGATGGTCCGGTCGGGCATCCGGAAGCGCAGGATCGGCTCGCGCTTCTCCAGCTTGTAGACGGCGACCTGCTCCTCGGTCAGCTCGCGGCAGTGGCCGTCGTAGCCGGAGGGCTTGCCGGCCGCGCGGGCGGCCTCGCGCCGGGCGTCCAGCTCCTCGGTGCTGCAGTAGCAGTGGTACGCGTGGCCGGCCTCCTGGAGGCGGCGGGCGACGTCGGCGTAGATGTCCATCCGCTGCGACTGGCGGTACGGCGCGTGCGGGCCGCCGACCTCCGGGCCCTCGTCCCAGTCCAGGCCGAGCCAGCTCATGGCCTCCAGCAGCTGGGTGTACGACTCCTCGGAGTCGCGGGCGGAGTCGGTGTCCTCGATCCGGAAGACCAGCTTGCCGCCGGTGTGGCGGGCGTAGGCCCAGTTGAACAGAGCCGTGCGGACCATGCCCACGTGGGGGTTGCCGGTCGGGGACGGACAGAAGCGAACCCGGACGGCCGGGTCAGTGTTAGCCACGCTTGATCACCTTGTTGGCGAGAGTGCCGATGCCTTCGATGGAGACGGCGACCTCGTCGCCGACGTTGAGCGGGCCCACCCCTGCGGGCGTGCCGGTGAGGATGACGTCGCCGGGCAGCAGCGTCATGGCCTCGGAGATGTGGACGACCAGTTCGGCGACCGAGCGGATCATCAGGGAGGTGCGGCCGGTCTGGCGGAGCTCGCCGTTGACCGTGCAGGTGATCGCCAGGTCGGACGGGTCGAGGTCGGTCTCGATCCACGGGCCCAGCGGGCAGGCGGTGTCGAAGCCCTTGGCCCGGGCCCACTGGCCCTCGCGCTGCTGGACGTCCCGGGCGGTGACGTCGTTGGCGCAGGTGTAGCCGAGGATCACCTCGGGCACCCGGTCCAGCGGCACCTCGCGGCACATCCGGCCGATCACCACGGCGAGTTCGGCCTCGTGGTGGACGTCCGAGGAGAACGGCGGGTACGCGATGTTCTCGGTCGGGCCGATCACCGAGGTGGACGGCTTGAAGAAGGTGAGCGGGACGTCCGGGACGTCGTTGCCCAGCTCCGCCGCGTGCGCCGCGTAGTTGCGGCCGACCGCCACGATCTTGTTGGGGAGCATCGGGCTGAGCAGCCGGACGTCCTGGAAGCGGTAGCTCTCACCGGTGGGCTGGGGTTGGCCGAACGGGTGACCGGCCAGCTCGTGCACGACCAGCGAGTCGGGCCGGGACGGATCCCCCTCGACCACGCCGAAGGAAACGCTGCCGGCGGCAGGGCTCCCCTCCCGGACGGAAAACCTGGCAATGCGCACGGCTGGGCTACCCCTCGCTTCGTCGGCCGCCCGGGGCGCCCCCGGGCGCTGCTGGGCGCCCCGCCCGCCACGGGCGCGGCCCCGTCAATCGCGCCCAGGCTATCGCGTGGGGCCTCCCGCGACCCCTTCGGCCCTGTTCAGCGCGGTCGGGGCGGAGGGCCCCGACCCGGGACGCACGAGGGCGCCGCCACCGCTGTTCGCGGTGACGGCGCCCTCGGGTCGCGCCAGGGGCGGGATCAGTCCCGGGGGGTGATGACGGGGGCGACCATCAGCTGGACGCGGCGCGGGTTGGCGGTGACGGCCGGCAGCTCGGTGCCGTAGGTGACGACGTCCTCGGGCTTGCGGGCACCCGGGATCCTGCTGAAGTCCTCGACCGAGGCCAGCGTGGTCCGGCGCGGGTTCGCCGTGGAGCGGCAGGACAGCGTGGACTTGGTGGCCTTCTTCGCCAGGGACATCGAGAGCACCTCGTGGTCGTGGCCGGGCGGTCCGCCAGGGATCCGCACCGGCCTGCGTGATTCCGATTGATTCGGAGGGGTTCTGGGCAGGCTGATCGGGGCCGTGCTCAGGAGACAGCCAAGGTTACGAGATCTCTTTCCATACGGGCCGTGACCAAAGCTACACATTCACCTGTGATTTTGCTCACAAATTGACGCACAAATCACGAATATCCGACATATCGCCGGATCGGAATTTCCCGACAATTCGCCCGGAACGGTCATTCCGGCAGGTCTGCGACTCTTGTCGATCTCCGGCCACGTTGGCATGTATCCGGCGAGTGTCCGAAAAAGGCGGTATTCCGGTCCGGTTACCGCACAGTCAGTGAGATCACGCATGCGGTCGGTAGTACCCGACCGTCGGTTCCGGCGGCCCTTGTTGGGATTCCCTCGCTGTGCTGGAATGCCACGGACCGTGGGTAGGGAGCAGTCCACCCCGGCGACCCGCTCTCCCGGACCGGCCGGGGTGCGGAAGGAAACTCGACACCGTCCAGGCCGTGGCGACGCGGCGGGACGCCCGGTCCAGAGGTTGCGACGCCAGTGCAGGGACGTTTCAAAAGGGGTAGCGGCGCCGCGGGTAACCCGGAGTCGCGCGAGCCCGTGGCAGCCCCTCAACAGGCGGCGGCCCCCGGCGGCCCGACCGACCCCGTGACGCCCGAGGCCCTCGCCCGGCCGGACGACGACGGCCAGGAACGGAAGTCCGCCCGGGACAAGCTCCGGACCACCCTGACCAGGCGCCGCGCCACCGGTCTGAGCCGGCTCGCGATGCGCAACTGGCGCATCCGCACCCGACTGATCGCCCTGCTCGCGCTGCCGGTCATGGTCTCGCTGGTCCTCGGCGGCCTGCGCATCCAGACCTCGATGCAGAACTCGCAGCAGCTCGCCCAGATGGCCAACCTGTCGGACCTGGCCAAGAAGGCGACCAACCTCGCGGACGCCCTGCAGACCGAACGCGACATCAGCGCCGGCTACATCACCAACCGGCCGAACGACCCGCTGGACGACGAGATCGTCGCCGCCCGCAAGAGCACCGACGACCTCAGCCGCACCTTCACCGCCTCCTCCGACAAGTTCGAGAACCTCCAGCTCTCCGGCGGGAAGGCGCTGCTGTTCCAGATCCGCAAGGACCTGAACTCGATCGCGGACGCCCGCAACACGCCGTACCAGAACAACCAGAACATCCAGGCGACGATCACCGCGTACGACGTGATCATCCGCGACCTCCTGGGCATCACCCAGGACATCGCGCTCGCCTCGAACAACCAGGACCTGCTCATCGCCACCCGCGCGCTGCAGCAGTTCTCGCTCGCCAAGGACGCCACCTCGCAGCAGCGCGCGCTGATCAGCGCCGGTCTGGGCAACCCCAAGGCCCCCGACCTGAGCGCGAGCGACGAGTCCTTCGGCATCCGCCTGCGCACCACGTACGACAACGCGCTGACCAGTTTCAACAACATCTACACCTCGCACGACCTGGACAACCTGCGCGGCCAGCTGAGCTACAACAACGTCATCGCCGAGGCGGACCGCTACTCGCGCTCGATCCTCCAGCCGGGCGGCATCCACCAGACCGAGGCGGTCTCGTACAAGGACTGGTACGAGAAGGCCACCACCAAGATCACGGCCGAGCGCCGGATCGAGGCCAAGCTGATCGAGGACCTCGACGGAAAGGCCCAGGACCTCCAGTCCCAGGCCGACACCGAGGCCCTGATCATCGGTGCCGCCGTCGCCCTGACCCTGATCATCGCCCTCGGCGGCGCCGGTCTGATCGCCCGCTCGATGGTGCGCTCGCTGACCCGCCTGCAGACCGCGGCCGAGGACGTCGCCGAGCGCCGCCTGCCCGAGCTGGTCAAGACGCTCTCCGAGAGCGACCCGCACGACGTCGACACCACGGTCGAGCCGGTCGCCGTCGACTCGACCGACGAGATCGGCCACGTGGCCCACGCGTTCGACATGGTGCACAGCGAGGCCGTCCGCCTCGCCGCCGAGCAGGCCCTCCTGCGCGGCAACATCAACGCGATGTTCACCAACCTCTCGCGCCGCAGCCAGGGCCTCATCCAGCGCCAGCTGTCGCTCATCTCCGAACTGGAGAGCCGCGAGGCCGACCCGGACCAGCTGGCCAACCTGTTCAAGCTCGACCACCTCGCGACCCGCATGCGCCGCAACGGCGAGAACCTCCTCGTCCTCGCCGGTGAGGACCCGGGCCGCCGCTGGACCCGCCCCGTCCCGCTGGTCGACGTGCTCCGCGCCGCCGCCTCCGAGGTGGAGCAGTACGAGCGCATCGAACTCGCCGCCGTGCCGTCGGCCGAGGTCGCCGGCCGCGTCGTCAACGACCTCGTCCACCTGCTCGCCGAGCTGCTGGAGAACGCCACCTCGTTCTCCAGCCCGCAGACCCGCGTGCGGGTCACCGGCCACGCCCTGCCGGACGGCCGGGTGCTGGTCGAGATCCACGACACCGGCATCGGCCTCAGCCCGGACGACCTGGCCGAGATCAACGAGCGCCTGGCCAACCCGCCGACGGTGGACGTCTCGGTCTCCCGCCGCATGGGCCTCTTCGTGGTCGGCCGCCTGTCCCTGCGACACGGCATCCGGATCCAGCTGCGTCCGAGCGACTCCGGCGGCACCACCGCGCTGGTCATGCTCCCGGTCGACGTCACCAACTCCGCCGACCGGCGCGGCCCCGGCGGCCGTCCCGGCCCCGGCGCACCGGGCAAGCAGCAGCGCGGGGCCGCCCCGACGCCGCGCCAGCAGCGCCAGGTGCCGCCCGCCCGCCAGGGCGGTCCGGCCGCGCTCGGCCAGGGCCCGGCGGGCGGTGCCCCGCAGGGCGGCCGTCCGCAGCTCGGCCAGGGCGGTCCGTCCGCCCCCGCCGCGCCGACCGGCCCGGGTGCGCCCGGCGGCCGGACCGGCGGGCCGGCCGGACTGCCGACCCGTCAGGTCGGCCAGTCGCTGCGCGAGACCCCCCCGGCCCCGCAGGGCCAGCAGGCTCCGGGCCGGTCCGGTCAGGACGGCCTGCCGCAGCGCACCCCCGGCCAGCAGGGCCCGGGTCAGCCGGGCCGGCGCGGCCAGGGCCGACCGGCCACGGCGCCGCAGGGTCAGGGCCCGCAGGGAACCGGCCAGCAGGCCCCCGGTCAGCCCGGTCAGCAGGGACCGGGTCAGCCCGGTCAGCAGGGCCCCGGTCAGCAGGGCCCCGGCCAGCCGCAGCAGGCGCCGCAGGGCGCGCTGCCGCAGCGCTCCCCCGGCCGTCAGGGCCCGCCGCAGGGCGGCCCGAACGGCCTGCCGCGCCGCGGCCAGGGCCGCCCCGGCCAGGAACGTCCGCGTCCCGGCGGCGAGTTCGACGGTGCTCCGGGCGCTCCCGCGCCGCGGACCGGCGAGCAGCCGCAGCACGGCCGCCCCGGCGGTCCCGGCGCCCCGCAGCAGGGTGCCCGTCCGGGCAACCGTCCGCAGGACGGCCTGCCGCAGCGCACCCCCGGCCAGCAGGGCCCGCAGGGCCCGGGTCAGCCGGGCCGGCCCGGTCCGCAGGGGCCCCAGGGGCCTCAGGGTCCGCAGGGCCAGCGCCGCCCGCAGCGTCCCGGCCCGGAGGCGCCCCAGCAGGGCCGCCAGCCCCAGCCCCAGCTGCCCCCGCAGCAGCAGCCCCAGCCGCTGCCGTCGGCCGAGCCGGCGTCGGTGGAGAGCACCCAGCAGTTCGCCCGGCCGCGCTTCGAGGCCAGCCAGATCGACCCGCGGGACCCGCTGGGCCTCGGCCTGGTGGAGCCGGTGCTGCCGAACGTGCCGGGCCCGGCCCAGCCGCAGCCCCAGCAGCCGCAGCCGGCCCCGCAGCAGCAGGCGCCGCAGCAGCCGCAGCGCCAGGAGCCGATGGCCCTGCCGACCGGCCCGTCCGAGGCCACCGGCGAGCAGCCCTGGTACCCGCAGCAGGCCGACGGCCAGCCGCAGGGCCGGCCCCGTTCGTACCAGCCGCGCCGCCCCGGCACCTCCGCGCCGGACCTCCAGCAGCCGGACCTCCAGCAGCCGGGCCGGCCGCAGCGGGCCCCGCAGCAGCAGCCCCGGCAGGAGCGCCCCCAGGCCCCCCAGGGCCAGGCGCCCCGGCAGCAGGCCCCGCAGGCCCAGCAGGCCCCCCAGCAGCAGGCCCCGCAGGGCCAGCCGCAGCCGCCGCAGCCGGGCGTCGGTGACGCGCCCTGGCGCCCGTCCGCGAACGACGAGCGCTGGCGCCGTGCCGAGCAGGTCCGCGAGCCCTCGACCAGCGGGGTCACCATGTCCGGCCTCCCCCGGCGGACCCCGCAGGCCAACCTGGTCTCCGGCACCGCCGAGGCCTCGCCGCTGACCGGTCCCCAGGTCTCCCGGGCCCCCGAGGAGGTCCGCGGCCGCCTGACCAACCTGCGCCGCGGCATCCAGCAGGGCCGGCGGGCCGGGGCCGAGCAGGCCGCCAACCAGCCGGGCTCCCAGCATGGTGCCCAGCAGCCCGGATTCGATAGTTTCGGTGGCCGGAGCGACGGCAACGGCGCAGATCACCAGGAGCGTTGAGTTGAACCAGATGAGCCAGGCCGCACAGAACCTGAACTGGCTGATCACCAACTTCGTGGACAACACCCCCGGGGTGTCCCACACCGTGGTGGTCTCCGCCGACGGCCTCCTGCTGTGCATGTCCGAGGGGTTCCCGCGCGACCGCGCCGACCAGCTCGCCGCCGTCGCCTCCGGCCTCACCTCCCTCACCTCCGGCGCCAGCCGGATCTTCGAGGGCGGCGAGGTCAACCAGACCGTCGTCGAGATGGAGCGCGGCTTCCTGTTCCTGATGGCCATCAGCGACGGCTCCGCCCTCGCCGTCCTGGCCGCACCCGACTCCGACATCGGTCTGGTCGGGTACGAGATGGCCCTGCTCGTCGACCGGGCCGGCGCCGTCCTCACCCCCGCACTCCGCGCGGAACTCCAGGGCAGTCTCCTGCACTGACCGGAACCCACGCGGACCATCCACCGTTCCACCCCGCACCGGGTCCGACCCGACCGGACCCGGCGCCTCACCCTCAGCTACCCTCAGGCAGCTGATCCCGCCTCAGCTGGCACCGCCCCAGCTGGAACCGGCTGCCCAAGGCCGCAGCACAAGGAGGACCCATGACCCCGCCCTCGACACCCGCCGGCTCGTACGGCAACGGGTACGGCAGCGGCTACGGCGGGCAGCAGTCCGACGGCTACGAGCAGCAGCCGCTGGTCCGCCCCTACGCGATGACCGGCGGCCGGACCCGCCCCCGCTACCAGCTCGCGATCGAGGCCCTGATCTCGACCACGGGCTCGGCCGAGCGCACCACCGGGCTGCTGCCCGAGCACGCCCGGATCGTCGGTCTCTGCCGCGAGGTCAAGTCCATCGCGGAGATCTCCGCACTGGCCGGCGTTCCGCTCGGTGTGGCCCGGATCCTCGTGGCCGACCTGGCCGAGGCCGGTCTCGTCGCCATCCACCAGCCCGCCGCCGCGGGCGAGTCGGGCGGAACGCCCGATGTCACGCTGCTCGAAAGGGTCCTCAGTGGACTTCGCAAGCTCTAACGCGGCCGCCGCCACCCGCGCCACCACCTCCGCGAAGATCGTCATCGCCGGCGGCTTCGGCGTCGGCAAGACCACGCTCGTCGGCGCCGTCTCCGAGATCAACCCCCTGCGCACCGAAGCCGTCATGACCTCGGCCTCCGCCGGCATCGACGACATCAGCCACGTCTCCGGCAAGACGACCACCACCGTCGCCATGGACTTCGGCCGCATCACCCTCGACGAAGACCTCATCCTCTACCTCTTCGGCACCCCCGGACAGGACCGCTTCTGGTTCATGTGGGACGACCTCGTCCGAGGCGCCATCGGAGCCGTCGTCCTCGTCGACACCCGCCGCCTCGCCGACTGCTTCCCCGCCCTCGACTACTTCGAGAACAGCGGCCTGCCCTTCGTCGTCGCCCTCAACGGCTTCGACGGCCACCAGCCCCACACCGGCGACGAAGTCCGCGAAGCCCTCCAACTCGGCCCCGACACCCCCGTCGTCACCCTCGACGCCCGCCGACGCGACAGCGCCAAGAGCGCCCTCATCACCCTCGTCGAACACGCCCTCCTCGCCCGACTCCGCTGACGGGCCGGGCACACGGGCACCGGTGGGCGCGCGAGCACCCGCGGGAACCGAGCGGCCCCGGCGAACCGTCACACTGACGGGTCGCCGGGGCGGCGGTGCTTTACCGGCCGGTGTCCTCCCGGGGCCGCGCGCAAGACCCGTGTATAAGCAGCGGATAACAGTTCGGTAGGCATTTTGTGATCAACAATGACGCAGCGTGGCGAATCAGCGTCACTCAGCGCCAGATCACCACGGTTTTGCTCCGTCATGTCGTTGATTGTCCGTATTGTTCCGACGCGGGTGCCTTGCGACGGCTGTTTGTCCCCCATCCCTGCACGTGCTGAAATTCCAGCTACCCCTGAACATCCCGCTCCGGCCGTCCGGCGGCGGGCCAGGGCCCCGGGGGTAGCGCTGGATTGATCCATGGCCGGCAAGTCGGCCGAGAGGTAGTAGTCGAGTGAGGCGTAAGCAGCAACCCGCCCCGCAGCGGCGCTCCGAGCCCCGCCAGAGCGCGCCGAACGGCGGCGCCGCGGAACCGGCCGGATTCTCCGCGTTCACTCCCACCGAGGAGCGTCCCCAGACCACCCCGGCCCCCAAGCCCCCGACGGCCTCCACGGAGCCGCGCACGGGTGCGGCGGGTCAGTCCGGCGAAGGCGGGCCGTCCAGCCGGTACGACTTCCTCCGTCCGCGCAACTGGCGCGTGCCGACCCGACTGATCGCGATCCTGCTGATCCCCGTGATCATCAGTCTCGTCTTCGGCGGTCTGCGAGTGAACACCTCGGTCGACGGCTACATCAAGGCCTCCAAGGCCGAGAAGACCGCCGAGCTCGCCAAGGCGGCGACCGAACTCGCCGAGGCGCTCGAGAACGAGCGCGACAAGACCCTGATACCCCTGCTCACCGGGCAGGACCCGAACAACGAGGTCGCCAAGCGCCGCGCCGACACCGACGCCGCGCTCAAGGCCTACAACGCCGCGTACGACGCCTCCGACAAGTCCGGCGAGCTCCCGCGCCGCCACGAGGCCTTCCAGACCCTCGTGGTCGACCTCCCGCACCTGCGGCAGGTCGCGTACGGCAGGGAGCTGTTCGCCAGCGCCACCGCGAGCGCCTACTCGGCGATGTTCGCGCCGCTGCTGGCCTACGACAACTCGGTCGGCAACGGCTCCGCCAACGCCACCAGCAAGGGCCGCGCGATCTACGCGATGTCGCTGGCCAAGGCCTCCGCCTCGACCCAGCGCTCGCTGATGCTGAGCCTGCTGGTCGGTGCCTCGCAGGGCGTGACCACGCGCTACGAGAACCAGGACATGACCCAGCAGATCCTGGTCGCGGAGAAGCTGGAACAGGTCTCGCTCTCCGAGTTCAACACCGGTGCCGCCCCCGAGGACGCCCGCAAGTACGCGGACGCCCAGGTCGCCCTGGCCACCGCCCAGGACCGCTCGGCGTACAAGATGCCGAACGGCACCGCGCCCACCATGGGGGGCCTGCTGGCGCTGGCCGCCAACTACGCCGAGGCCGCCGCCATCGGCCAGCAGAAGGGCAAGGCCGCCGCCGACGCCGCGTACGCCGAGGCCAAGAACTCCGGTCTGACCCCGGACAACTGGAACCAGGCCGCCGGAACCCACATCCAGGCCCTGCGGAACACCGAAGTCGCGCTGCTGGACGCCGTCCTCACCGACTCCCGCAACCTCAAGGACAACGCGCTCTACGACGCCATCCTCAACACGGTCATCGTCGTCGCCGCACTGATCCTGGCCGGCCTGCTCACCGGCTACGTCGCCCGCTCGATGATCCTCGGCATGCGCACCCTGCGCAGCGCCGCCCTGGAGATCGCCGACCACCGCCTGCCGGACCTGGTCGAGAAGCTCTCCAAGACCGACCCGGACCGGGTCGACACCTCGGTGAGCGCGATCCCGCTGCACGGCAAGGACGAGATCGGCGAAGTCGCCCGGGCCTTCGACCAGGTCCACCAGCAGGCCGTGGCGCTCGCCGCCGAGCAGGCCCTGCTGCGAGGGAACGTCAACGCGATCTTCACCAACCTGTCGCGCCGCAGCCAGGGTCTGATCCAGCGCCAGCTGGCACTGATCACCGACCTGGAGAACAACGAGGCCGACCCGGACCAGCTGGAGAACCTCTTCAAGCTGGACCACCTCGCGACCCGTATGCGCCGCAACGGTGAGAACCTCCTCGTCCTCGCCGGCGAGGAGGCCGGCCGCCGCTGGAACACCCCGGTCCCGCTGGTCGACGTGCTGCGCGCCGCCGCCTCCGAGGTGGAGCAGTACGAGCGCGTCGAGCTGTCCGGCATCCCCGAGGTCGAGGTCGTCGGCGCCGCCGTGACCGACCTCGTCCACCTGCTCGCCGAGCTGCTGGAGAACGCCACCTCGTTCTCCAGCCCGCAGACCCGGGTGCTGGTCAACGCGACCCGCCTGCCGGACGGCCGGGTGCTGGTCGAGATCCACGACAAGGGCATCGGCCTCACCGCCGACGACTTCGCGGAGATCAACGAGAAGCTGGCCGAGCCGCCCACGGTCGACGCCACCATCTCCCGCCGCATGGGCCTCTTCGTGGTCGGCCGGCTCTCCCAGCGGCACGACGTCCGCGTCCAGCTCCGCCCGTCCGGCGAGTCCGCCGGCACCACCTCGCTCGTCATGCTCCCGCCGTTCGTCACCAAGTCCGCGATGGCGCCGGAGCCGGAGGAGCAGTTCACCGTCTCCCGGATCTTCGCCGACCAGGAGCCGACCGCCGAGTGGGCCCCGGACAACGGCGGCCGCAGCGCCGCCGAGCTCGGCTTCGACGACCACCTCACCGGCATCGGCAACGCTGGCTCCTCCGGGTTCAGCCCGGCCCTGGAGGCCGTCCAGCGCTCGCAGCGCCTCGACCAGGTCCGCCGCGCGGCCCTGGAGGGCGGCCCGCAGGAGCAGGTGCTGGACGCCGAGGTCGAGGAGGACTACCAGCAGGGCTACGACCAGTACGCCCCGCAGCAGGGCTACCAGCAGGGCGGCTACGCCGACGAGCAGTACGGCTACGACCAGAACAGCTACCAGCAGGACGAGTACGCCCAGGACGGCTACGGCCAGTACCCGCAGCAGCAGGGCTACCAGCAGGACGGCTACGCCGACGACCGCTACGGCTACGACCAGGGCGGCTACCAGCAGGACGAGTACGCCCAGGACGGCTACGGCCACCAGGCCGTGGAGGCCCCCGCGGGCCACCCGTACACCCCGGAGCCGCCCGCCCTGCCCACCGCCGAGCCCGCGCCGGCCCCCGCCGCCACCCTGCCGTCCGGGCTGCCCCAGCGCCGCCCCGGCCAGCAGCTGGCGGGCGGCGGCCCGGGCAGCGCCCCGGTCGGTCTGACCCCGTCCGGGGACACCCCGAACTGGTTCGCCGGCGCCAAGGACACCTCGGCGCCCGTCGAGTCCCGCGGCCACGACGTGTCCGCACTGGGCGGCTACGGCCCGACCGGCCCGACCGCCTCCCCCTGGCAGTCGCCGAACGACGGTGACTGGCAGCGGGCCGAGCAGCTGCGCGAGCCCTCGTCCGCCGGCACCACCGGGGCCGGACTGCCCCGGCGCGTGCCCAAGCAGAACCTGGTGCCCGGCAACGCCAAGCCGACCCCGCAGGAAGGGCCGCAGGTCTCCCGCAGCCCCGAGGAGGTCCGTGGCCGCCTCACCAACCTGCGCCGCGGCGTCGAGCAGGGCCGCAGCGCCGGCAACACCGGAAGCTTCCGGATCGACCCCGATCAGGTAGACCAGTCCGGCAACGGACAGAACCGGAGCACCGATCTCTTCGGCGGCTCGAACCACCAGGAGCGTTGAGTTGACTCAGATGAGCCAGGCCGCACAGAACCTGAACTGGCTGATCACCAATTTCGTGGACAACACCCCCGGGGTGTCCCACACCGTGGTGGTCTCGGCGGACGGCCTCCTGCTGTGCATGTCGGAGGGCTTCCCGCGCGACCGCGCCGACCAGCTCGCCGCCGTCGCCTCCGGCCTCACCTCCCTCACCTCCGGCGCCAGCCGGATCTTCGAAGGCGGCGAGGTCAACCAGACCGTCGTCGAGATGGAGCGCGGCTTCCTGTTCCTGATGGCCATCAGCGACGGCTCCGCCCTCGCGGTGCTCGCCTCCCCCGACTCCGACATCGGTCTGGTCGGGTACGAGATGGCCCTGCTCGTCGACCGGGCCGGCGCCGTCCTCACCCCCGCGCTCCGCGCAGAACTCCAGGGCAGTCTCCTGCACTGACGGTTCGTCGGATACCGTCCAGGTATTCGAAGTACCTCCGCGTCCTTCCCGGGCCCGCTTCGGCGGGCTCGGGTTCGGACGTTGTACGGCCTTCGCACCACCGGCTCCGGACTCGTACCGAAGCCCGCACCGCACCGCCGCACCTTGTGAGGAGAGGAACCGTGACACCGCCCGACGACCGCAGCGGCCAGTACGGCGTTCCGTACCCTGGCACGGGCCACGACGCCTTCGGAGCACCCGGCGCCGGCCACGGTCAGCAGTACGGTCGGCACCAGTACGGGCAGCCCCAGCAGCACCCGTACGCCCGGCCCGAGGAGCAGTACGGGCAGTACGACCCGTACGCCCGGCCGCAGCCCGCCTTCGACACCCCGCCGCCCGGCCACCCGACGCCGCCCGGCCAGGTGCCCGCCCAGGCCCCCGGCCACCGGCCGGCCCAGGAGCCCGGGTACGTCGAGGAGTTCGAGGACGAGCAGGACTCCGGCCCGCTGATCCGACCGTTCGCCATGACCGGTGGTCGCACCCGGCCCCGCTACGAACTCGCGCTGGAGGCCCTGGTCTCCGCCGACGTCGATCCGCAGCGCCTGTCCACCCTCCTCCCCGAGCACCAGCGGATCTGCACGCTGTGCACGGAGGTCAAGTCCGTCGCCGAGGTCTCGGCGCTGCTCTCACTTCCCCTGGGAGTCGCCCGGATCCTCGTGGCCGACCTGGCCGAGGCCGGCCTCGTCGCCATCCACCAGCCCGCTTCCGGGGGCGAATCCGGAAACCAGCCCGACGTCACGCTGCTCGAAAGGGTCCTCAGTGGACTTCGCAAGCTCTAACGCGGCCGCCCCCACCCGCGCCACCACCTCCGCGAAGATCGTCATCGCCGGCGGCTTCGGCGTCGGCAAGACCACGCTCGTCGGCGCCGTCTCCGAGATCAACCCC